>NZ_CAUUWA010000009.1 GCF_963548695.1 uncultured Fretibacterium sp. | reverse complement strand
CGATGGTGGTGCCCGAGAGGAACCCCAGCGGCAGCCTGCCGATGTGGCGGGCGAGCCCCATGCGGATGCCGTACAGAATCCGGAACGCGGCCACGTGCGAGGCCATCAGGGACGCGTACCGAACGACGAACCCCAGCACCATGGCCCCGAAGGCAATGGCCCCCTGACGGATGAAGAAACCGGAGTTCTCCGGCGTCACCCCATGCTGTAGGAGCTCGCCCAGGATGAAGTACACGTCCAGGAAGGGCACCAGCATCAGCGCCGCGCTGACGGCCGAGAGCACGCAGGAGAGCGTCACCAGTCCCCGCCGCTGCCCGGCTATCTCCAGAAGCCGGGCGATCCCGCTCTTTTTCTTTTTCTCCATATTCTTTTTCTCCATGAAAACACGCCCCTTTCCAAAAGCCTCTCCGAGGCTCGAATAGAGTTACAGCTTACAAACTTCAACGTCCTATTCTACAACGTTCCCATTCCCAGGAACATGACCAAACGGGAGTAAAACATGACGGATCGGGAGAGGATGGGCCATCATTTCTTTCCTTCATAAAATCCATCCAACATAAAATCCATCCAATAAGTTCGATAATACATAACATAAAGTTTTGATTTTCCCGTTTACGGAACAACGACGCTTAATATATGAAGCGGACACTGCGGAGCAGGCGCAGGGTATCGGTTATAATAGAAAATAGAAGTGGCGGGTTCCCACTGAATTTTCACAAAGACGTACTGAAAAAGAGCACATTTGAAGGAGGGGGATTCTTTTGGAGGTCAAGAAGACGAGGAAGACGATGGACGGAAACGAGGCGGCGGCGTGGGTATCCTACGCGTTTACGGAGGTTGCGACGATCTATCCGATCACCCCTTCCTCCCCGATGGCGGAGCACGTTGACCGCTGGTCGGCGGAGGGGCATCTCAACCTGTTCGGACAGAGGGTGAGGCTGGTCGAGATGCAGGCGGAACACGGTGCGGCCGGGGCCATGCATGGCGCGCTCGAGGCGGGGGCTCTGGCGACGTCCTACACGGCGGCACAGGGACTGATGCTGATGATCCCCCCGATGTACCGCATCGCCGGGCAGCTGCACCCCGGGGTGCTCCACGTCAGCTCGCGGACGGTGGGAACCCACGCCTTCTCCATCTTTGGGGACCAGTCCGACGTCATGGCGTGCCGTCAGACCGGGTTTGCGCTGCTCTCCTCGGGCAGCGTCCAGGAGGTGGCGGACCTGGCGGGGGTGGCGCATCTGTCGGCCATCAAGGGGCGGGTCCCTTTCCTGCATTACTTCGACGGGTTCCGAACCTCTCACGAGATCCAGAAGATCGAGGTGCTCGACTACGAGGAATTCGGTAAGCTGCTGGACTGGGGCGCCGTGGACGCGTTCCGCAAGACGGCGCTGAACTCCGAGTATCCGGTCCAGCGCAGCACGGTGCAGAACCCGGACATCTTCTTCCAGGCCCGGGAGGCCTGCAACCCCTGGTACGACAATCTGCCCGAGATCGTCGAGGGCTACCTGAAGGAGATCAGTCGCCTGACAGGCCGGCACTACGGGCTTTTCAACTACTGGGGCGTCCCCGACGCCGAGCGCGTCGTCGTGGCCATGGGGTCGGTCAGCGGCGTCCTTCGGGAGGTTGTGGAACACCTCAACGCCAAGGGGGAGAAGGTGGGCTTTCTGCAGGTCCACCTCTACCGTCCCTTCTCCGAGGAGCGCCTGCTCGCGGCTCTGCCGGGGACCACGAAACGGGTCACCGTTCTGGACCGGACGAAGGAGCCGGGGGCGTCCGGGGAGCCGCTGTTCAAGGACGTGGCGACCGCAATGATCGGCCGTGCCGAACACCCGGCCGTCTACGCCGGGCGCTATGGGCTCTCGTCCAAGGACGTCACGCCCGCCCAGATGCTGGCGGTGTTCGACAACATGAGCCAGCCCGAGCCCAGAAACCATTTTACGGTGGGTATCAACGACGACGTCACTCACCTCTCCCTGCCGGTCGGGCCGCTCGTGGATACGGGGGACCCCGGGACGGTCAACTGCAAGTTCTGGGGGCTGGGCTCCGACGGTACGGTCGGGGCGAATAAGAACTCCATCAAGATCATCGGGGATAACACGGACTTCTATGTCCAGGCCTACTTCGAGTACGACACGAAAAAGTCCGGCGGCGTGACGAAATCGCACCTGCGCTTCGGCAGGAACCCCATCCACTCGACCTACCTCGTCAGCTCCGCGAACTTCGTGGCCTGCCACAACCCCTCCTACATCAGGCGGTACGACATCGTGTCCGACGTCAAGCCCGGCGGCGCCTTCCTTCTGAACTGTGCCTGGGACCTCCAGGGGCTCGAGGAGAACCTGCCGGCCTCGGTGAAGCGACAGATCGCCGATAAGAAGATCCGCTTCTACACCCTCGACGCGACGGGCATCGCCCAGAAGATGGGGCTGGGCGGGCGCATCAACACCCTGCTCCAGTCGGCCTTCTTCAAGATCTCCGAGATCCTCCCCATAGAGGACGCCGTACGCTACATGAAGGACGCCATCAAAAAAACCTACGGCAGCAAGGGCGACAAGGTCCTGAACATGAACTACGACGCCGTGGACCGAGGCATCGAGGGCCTGGTGCAGGTCGAGGTCCCCGCCTCCTGGGCGACTCTGGAACCCGAACCCGCTCAGCGTCCCAGCGCGGACCTGCCGCGCTACATCCGGGAGGTCCTTATCCCCGTGAACGCCCTCAAGGGGGACGACCTGCCCGTGAGCACGTTTGTGGACGACGCCAACGGCACCGTCCCTCTGGGGACCTCAAAATACGAGAAGCGCGGGACGGCGATCAACGTCCCCCAGTGGATCCCCGAGAACTGCATCCAGTGCAATCAGTGCGCCTTCGTCTGCCCCCACGCCTCCATCCGCCCCTTCCTCCTGGACGAGGGGGAGAAGGCCGCGGCTCCGAAGGACTACATCACGCTTCCGGGGCGGGGCAAGGGACTGGAGGGCTACGGATTCCGCATCCAGGTGGATCCCCTGGACTGCGTCGGCTGCGGAAGCTGTGCCGAGACCTGCCCCGCCAAGAACAAGGCCCTGGTCATGAAGCCTCTGGACAGCCAACTCCCCGAGATGGAAAACTGGAACTACTCCCTGACCGTCTCCGAGAAGCCGAACCCGATGGACAAGTTCTCGGTGAAGGGGAGCCAGTTCGAGCAGCCGCTGCTGGAGTTCTCCGGCGCTTGCGCCGGGTGCGGCGAGACGCCCTACATGAAGCTGATGACGCAGCTCTTCGGCGACCGCATGTATCTGGCCAACGCCACGGGATGCACCCAGGCCTGGGGCGCGGCCTCCCCCTGCGTCCCCTACACCACCAACAGCCGGGGACACGGGCCGGCCTTCTCCAACTCGCTCTTCGAGAACAACGCGGAGTTCAGCCTCGGGATGTGCTTCGCCGTCGAGCAGCAGCGCGAACAGCTGGCCATGAGGGCGCGTGCGTTTCTCCCCCGCTGCTCGGACGAGCCCCTGAAGAATGCCCTGACCGCGTGGCTCGACGGGTTCAACAGGACCGAGGGGACGCGGGAGCGCGCCGACGAGGCGATAGCGGCCCTCGCTCGCGTCGCCCCGGGCTCGAGCGACGAGGATTGCCGCTACCTCTGGCAGAACCGCGAGCACTTCGTCAAGAAGTCCATGTGGATGTACGGAGGGGACGGCTGGGCCTACGACATCGGCTACGGCGGGCTGGACCACGTCCTGGCCCTCGGCCCTGACGTCAACATCCTGGTTGTGGACACGGAGGTCTACTCCAATACGGGCGGACAGTCCTCCAAGGCCACGCCCGTCGGAGCGGTGGCGCAGTTCGCGGCATCGGGTAAGAAGGTCCGGAAAAAGGATCTCGGCACGATGGTCATGAACTACGGGAACGTCTACGTCGCACAGGTGGCGATGGGCGCCGACCCCAACCATCTGGTCAAGGTCCTGAAGGAGGCGGAGTCCTACAAGGGGCCGTCCCTGATCATCGCCTACGCGCCCTGCATCAACCACGGGATCGTAAAGGGAATGGGCTTCTCTCAGAAGGAGTCCAAACTGGCCGTCGAGGCCGGGTACTGGCATCTCTATCGCTACGATCCCCGGCGGGTCAAGGAGGGACTCAACCCGTTCGTCCTGGACTCCAAGGCGCCCACCCGCCCACTGAGGGAGTTCTTGATGGGCGAGGTCCGTTACTCGGCCCTCGAACGCACCTTCCCGGAGGAGGCGAAGGTGCTCATCGCCATGGCCGAGGAGGACGCGAAGGAGAAGTACGAGCGCTACAGGCAGATGGCCGCCATGAAGGAGATCGGCCTCATCGCCGCCGCCAGCTGATTTGTGAGTTTCCGCCCTCCATGGCTTTGCCGGAGGCAGGAAACGACAGTAAGTCCCGCCGACCTCTTGTTGGCGGGGCTTTTTATTTTTATTCAACGCTCCTCGGTTATTAGGACAGGGTTATTAGGACAGGAAAAGGGCCTAAAAAGCCAGGAAGTACATCAGGGCGATGTTTATCAGAAGCAGCAGCGCCGCCGCCCCCCTCTGCACCCTGAGGACCTCGTTCAGATTCCGGATCCCCAGGCGCTCCGCGGGAAGGACGTTGAAATTCAGGCCCATAGGGGTCATCAGGGTTCCGCAGTAGCCGGAGAGCATCGCGATAATCCCCGCCGCGGCAGGATCGGCCCCAAACCGTCGGATAACCAGCGGAATCCCTATCCCCGAGGAGACGACGAGAAAGGCGGGGAAGGCGTTCCCCATCATCATGGAGAAGAACGCCATAACGACGCAATAGACGATGGCGGCCATCAGCTTGTTGTCTATCACGACGAACGACTCGGTCATCTCCAGAATGATGCCGCCCATTCCAACGGCCTCGAACACCACCCCGAAGGCGGCCAACAGCTGAGGAAGGAACGCGGCCCACCCTATGGTGTTGAACATTCTGTGCCCATCCCGTATGAGGGCGGCGGGCGTTTCGCGAAAAAACAGCATAAAACAGATAAGAATGGCGATGTTGCTGATCCCGAAAGCGGGCAGAATCTCTACATCCCAAGCCCAATGAAGGGCCAGAGTAGAGGCGGACAAAATCAGGAACGGCGAAAAAAGCCACCTTCCAAAACGAGCTGCGGAGGCCTTTTGGCACTCCTCAGAGGGAAGCTTGTGTGGGCCCGGCTTGATGCCTATCACTACGACGATAAGCACCATCAGGACGACGCATGCTCCCGTGACGGCGGGAGGAAGGACCGTTCCCAAGGCAAACGTTCCCCCCAGAAGCCCCGTGAAGAGGACCTTGCCCCACCTCTTGGGACTATCGTTGATAAGGGCCAGAAGGGAGGAGGTAAACAGAAGGGCGCCTATGATGCGATAAATGCTTTCCAGGTCAAGAATGTTAAAAATTTCCGAGACCATCATCAGGTTCACTCTCTCCAGGTCTTTTCGTCGGACTCTCGGCGCAGGAGCGAGTCCAGAAGAGCGCACTGCACCATAACGATGGCATAGGCCGCCAACGCCGTGGGAATGGCATAAAGGATGAGCCTGAGGATACTGACCGGATACCCCGCATGTTCCAAGACCGCCCTGACGAACAGGCTTCCTCCCGACGCGATGAAGAGCAGCTGTCCAAAGAAGTTGCCGTAGTTCTCCGTTGATACGATCATGGCCTTGACATGGTCGACCATGCTGGGCAGCAGCCTTCCATCCCGTTTTGCGGCCTCAAGGACCATCGGGGCGACGAGGGTGTGGGCTATTTGATGCCCTCCAAGCGTGATGCCCAGCGCCACCGATACCTGTCGGAGCGTCATGTACAGCTGCAGAATACGTCCGGCCGTAGCATCTTTGACATGCTGGAATTCGGCCTCTATTTTTTTGTACAGCCCCAATCGTTCAAGGAGCCCCCACAAGGGCAGGAGCAGAAGAAAGATCGACAGGAAACGGTGTGCTACGAAGGCGTTTCCGATCATCTCGAGGATGACGACGGGGGACATCCCGGCACACAGGCCCATAACGAAGATGACGAGCAAAATGGTCAGGAGCAGATTGAACTCGAAAGTCGTACCGATTAGGATGATCAGGATACCGATCAGATTGATCAAGGCTCACCCTCCCCGTGGATGCGCAGACAAAAGAGAGAATTTTGATAGAGAGATTTCGATGTCGTCTTTTACGGGATGCCCGGCATGATCTCGGCGTCCCTTATTTCTTTAGCAGTATAGCACACTGGGCACACCGGGCAGGGTCAAGGCCAGCCATTTTTTCGGCCTATCGTAAGAAAAGCCCCCCTGAAGGGGGGCCGCGTCAATGCCCTTTACAGACGGCTGCCGCCGCCCGAACCGCGGCTTCAAGCCCCCGAGCCATCACCTCAAGCGGCAAGCCGGGCTGCCCCAAACGCTCGGCCTGCTCCAGCATATATGGGACGTGAATGAAACCGCCACGGCGCACATCGCCCTCCTCCTCCAGGAAACGCATCAGACTGTAAAAGAGATGATTGCATACGAACGTTCCCGCGCTGTTCGAGATGGAGGCCGGAACCTCGACCTCCCGCATCGCCCGAACCATGCTCCTGATGGGCAGGGTGGACCAGTAGGCCACGGGGCCCCCCTCGACCACGGGCTCGTCCACGGGCTGATTGCCGTCGTTGTCCGGGATGCGGTAATCGTCGACATTGATAGCCACCCGCTCGACGGAGAGCTCCGAACATCCGCCCGACTGGCCAAGGGCTAAAATCATAGCGGGATCCTCGCGTGTTATGGCCAAGCAAAGCGTCTCGGCCGCGCGAAAACGTGCCGTAGGGATCTCCTGAGTGACGATGCGGTACCCGTCCAGCAGCTTGCCATCAAGAATCCTGAGCAACTCGCAGGCTGGGTTGACGGGCTCGCCGCCGAAGGGATCGAACCCCGATATCAGAATCTTGTCTTGCATCCGTACGCCTCCATGACCGGTCGAGAGCTTTTCGTAAATTTTAACACGCAATTTCAGGGAAAAGCTCTCTATAGCGGACTTCATTGAAGGGGCAGACTCCACGTCCGCCTCGGGGAACAACATCAACGATACCTTTTCCACACACGTACACATACAAATGCAACACGACGGTGCTTTGTATTTATTTACTGGGAGAGCAATTATCGAGTTCCACCGTTGCCGTCATGTAAAGTGAAGATCGTTCGGATTATCTCCTTGATGTTTTTTGCTTTCAGAGTCCAGATCAGGCCACAGGCAAAAACTAAAAATCCCATCAGCGAGGAAATTGCCGTATACTTTTCCGGATTACTGTCGAAATATTGCAGCATTTTGTCCGCATACGTCATCTTCACATCCTGCACGGAGACGCCGCGCGCGGCCGCCAGAAATGCAAAATACGTCTCAGCATGCGTTCCCTCATACGGGCGGATCAGGACGAAAAAAGTTGAAGCCGGTCCTTCCTCACGTTTATGCGAACTGTTGACCAAGACCAGTTTGTCCTCCAGTTTGACCGTGTAAAAATAAGATGCACCATTTTTTTTATCTCTTGGAATGTGCACCCCTGTATCGTCCAGCGCGGCAGTAATACGCGCGTACTTCGCTTTTGTCGTGTGCAGGGTCTTCAAATCGACAATTTCAGGAACACCGTTCGATACGATGTTCCAATACATCACTCCGCCCGCACAGCCGATAACAAGACCGAATGTAAGCAAACAGAGCTGCAAAACCATCAATAATTTCCTGATAAGATTTTTGTCCATTAAAAACACCCGCCAATACCTTAAATTCATGACGCAGCAGAAAATATTACCGATGAAAACTTTAAATCTGAAGGCTTCAAATCATTTTGGCATCGGTATATGAGGCGCCTCACGACTGCAGCAATACGCATTTGCCCTAAAATTGCCGGAAGGCGTAAAAGACCCGGCACGGGGAATTATCATAACGTAATGGAGGGACCTCATAAAATTGGTGCGATTATCGAGCGTCGACGTCGTCATCGTCTTTAAAGGTAAAAATAGCTCGAACCATCTCTTTGATGTTTTTTGCTTTTAGAGTCCAGATCAGACCGGAACCAAACACTATGGTACCGATAAGCAGCATGATGATGTCATAGGTTTTCGGATTGGAATCAAAATATTGCAGCATTTTATCCGCATATTCCGCCCGCACCTCACGCACCGGGACATTATGCGCAGCGGCTAGAAATGCAAAATACATCTCGACATGTGTTCCCTCATACGGGTGAACTCGAACGAAAAATGTGGAAGCCGGTCCTGCCTCTCGTTTGTGTAAACTGTTGACCAAGACCAGTTTGCCCTCCAGTTCGATCGTGTAAAAATGAGATTCGCTGTCCTCCTTGTCTTTGGGAATGTGTAAGCCCGTATCGTCCAGCGCGGCAGTAATACGCGCGTACTTTGCCTTTGTCGTATGCAGGGTCTTCAAATCGACTATTTCCGGAATACCGTTCGATACGATGTTCCAATATGCCGTTCCGCTCTCATAAAGCAAAAGAAGACCAAGGACAAGCAAAACGGCCTGAAAGGCCATCAACAACCTTTTGAGAGTCATCGCAAACACCAGCCGATCTCTTAAGATAGTATGTAACGCAGCAAACTCTAAGGAAACGCTGATTTTATCTATCAGAAGCCCCCATTTAAAAAATTAGGGAAGCGCTGGAGATTTTTGCCTGCCTTGCATATTCATAGCCGCTTTTTTGTTTTAATCAGCGCTCCCCTAAATTAGCGTTATCTGCGCTTCACCTGGACCGTTCTCCCGTTGACATCCCTCCTGCAAGCGAAGTTCCGGCAGTCTGCCTTAATCGTCCTGCCATGTCAGAGCAAACTGCGCCATCGTGCCCGTCCCGGTCCAGAGCACTTCCTCATTGACGTCGAACTTCGGGTGGTGGTGCGGGTAGTCCCGTCCGCCGCCGAAGGTCGAGGGATGAAAGAAGAACACACCCGGCGCCCTCTCCAGGAAGAACGCCATGTCCTCCCCTCCCATCGTCGGCTCTTCGACCTCCCGAACCTTCTCGGGACCCACCACCGCGCCGGCCGCGCGCAGGAGCTTAGAGGTCATCTCCGGCGCATTGATCGTGGCGGGCGGTCCATAGTGGAACTCCACGGCCGCATGGCCCCTCATGGCATGAGCCACGTCCTCGGAGATGGCCCGAATACGGTCCTGCAGCTCCTTGCGCGTCTCCTCCGAGAGGGCGCGCAGCGTACCCTTCAAGACGCAGTCGGACGGGACGATGTTGCCCGCAGAGCCACTCTGAAACACCCCGATTGTCAGCACGGCCGGGGTCAGAGGGCTGATCTCGCGGCTCACGATGGTCTGGAGCGCCGTGTATATCTGGCATCCGATGGCGATGGGATCGATGGTGCGGTGCGGCGTTGCGCCATGCCCTCCCTTGCCGGTGATCGTGATGGTGAAGAGGTCGGCCGCGGCCATCAGCGGTCCGTTGCTGTACCCGATCTCGCCCGCATCGACCCCCGACCAGAAATTGCCCGTGTGAAGCCCGATAAAGGCATCGACCTTGGGATTCTCCATCACACCGTCCTCGATCATCGCGAGCGCCCCCGCAGCCGTCTCCTCCGAGGGCTGGAAGATCAGCTTGACCGCCCCCCTCAGTTCACTGCGATGGGCCGTCAGGATCCTGGCTGCCCCCAGAAGCATCGATGCATGGGCGTCATGTCCGCAGGCATGCATGCGTCCACTCACCGTCGAGGCAAAGGGCAGCCCCGTCTCCTCCTGGACGGGCAGGGCGTCCATGTCCGCCCTCATCCCCAGCACCTTGCCGGGCAAATCTCCACGGATTACCGCGGCGACGCCGTTCTTGGCGATGCCCGTGCGAAACTCCGTCACGCCCATCTCCTTCAGGCGCGCCACTACGAAGGCCGCCGTATCGGCGGTCTCGAACCCCAGCTCCGGGTGCGCGTGCAGATGGCGGCGCCACTCCACAAGCTGCGGGTTCAGTTTCACGGCCTCTTCCCTGACGCTGACAGTCGAGTCTTTCATGACGGTTCCCCCTTCAAAACGTTCTGCAAGCTCTTCACGGCAAGCTACCCTTGCGATTTTCCAACCTGTCCCGCCATTCTGACACATCCGCTCTCTTTCGGCAACAAAGACGTTTGTACCTTATCATGGCTAAAATATAAAAAAACTCCCGCTTTTACCACCGTAAACCCTCACGGCTGAAAGCAGGAGCTCAAATTCACCTCATGAAACAACATTTTAAGTGGCTGGGGAACAGGGATTCGAACCCCGATTACCTGATCCAGAGTCAGGCGTGCTGCCGTTGCACCATTCCCCAACGCTATCCAACGAAAATTAATTTTATCAGGGAAAGTCGAAAAGTCAAGAGCTGTCTTCCACCTGTCTTCCACCCTCAATCCACAGGTTGAGACAGACTTATCGAGGATTAAGCGCGTTACGGTATGGGTTAAGCTGACCTTGATCTCGCACCCGCCAGGTGCAAAATGAGAATTAGCTCAATCTATGCAACAACGCACTTTATTCTTCATAAGGCTATCGCAACCTGCGGATTTGGGCCGAGCGCACATCGCCAAATGTTTCATCGGTGATACAATAAGGAGTCCTGTTTCTTTCGATATCGACGCATCGTTCGGGTTGTCAGGCTGTGCATCTCCAGCGGAACGGAGGTAGGATTCGATTGAAGAGGGAGCCGAAGGAAAGGGAAAGTGGGGCCCCGGTGTTCGAGATCGAGGGCCTGATGAAGGTCTACGGGGAGGGGACGGCGGCCGTCCACGCCCTGCGGGGGATCGACCTGACGATCCGCGAGGGGGAGCTGGTCGTCCTGCTGGGGCCCTCCGGAAGCGGTAAGACCACCCTGCTGAACGTCGTCGGCGGACTGGACCGCCCGACGGCGGGCACGGTGCGCTTCCGCGGTTCGGACCTCGGCGCCATGGCAGAGCCCCAGCTCACCCGTTACCGGCGTGACCACGTGGGGTTCGTCTTTCAGTTCTACAACCTCATGCCCAGCCTCACCGCCCGGGAGAACGTCGAACTGGTGGCGGAGATCGCCCCCAACCCGATGTCCCCGGACGAGGCCCTTGCGCTCGTGGGTCTGGGAGGGCGGCTGGACCATTTCCCCTCGCAGCTCTCCGGCGGGGAACAGCAGCGCGTCGCCATCGCCCGCGCCGTGGCCAAGCGGCCGACGGTGCTCTTCTGCGACGAGCCCACGGGGGCGCTCGACAGCAGCACCGGACGGGCCGTGCTGAAGGTCCTGACGGACGTCAACAATGAACTGGGGACGACCGTCCTGATCGTGACCCACGCCGCGGCGACGGCCGGCATGGCGGACCGGGTGATCCACTTCGCGGACGGGGCGATCCGCTCGATCGTCGAGAACGCGGAGCGAAGCGATCCGGAGGCCATCGAATGGTGATCCCGCTGCGGACCCTGGACCGGAAGCTCATCCGGGACCTCTGGAGGATGAAGGGACAGGTCACCGCCATCGGCGCGGTCGTGGCCATGGGGGTCATGGTGCTGGTCATGATGTCGGGCCTGCACGTCTCCATCCGGGAGACCTGCCGGGCCTACTACGAGAGCTGTCGGTTCGCCGACGTGTTCGCGCCGGTCAAGCGCGCGCCGCGCTTCCTGATCGACACCCTCGCCGCACTGCCCGGCGTCTCGGCGGCCGAGGGGCGCGTCGTCGGGGAGGCCCTGATCGACCTGCCGGGACTCGAGCTCCCGGTCCGGGGCCGGGCCCTCTCGCTCCCGGACATGGACGGCGCCTACCTGAACGGCGTCCGACTCGTCACCGGGCGCCTGCCCGACCCCGGGAACGCCGACGAGATCCTCCTGCTCCGGAGCTTCGCCTCGGCCCGCGGGCTGAGGCCGGGGGACCGGCTCGCCGTCACGATGAACGGCTCGCGCCGGAGCCTGCACATCGTGGGGCTGGCGCAGTCGCCGGAGTTCATCTACATCACGGCGCCCGGAGAGGTCGTCGCGAACGATGCCCTGTACGGAATCCTCTGGATGGGCCGCCGGGCCATTGCCGCCGCCTATGGGATGGAGGGGGCCTTCAATGAGGCCATCCTGACCCTGGACCGCAGCGCCCGCCTCGCGGCGGTCCTCGACGCCGTAGACCGCCTCCTCGATCCCTACGGGGGAACCGGCTCCTATGGGCGGGAGAATCAGCACTCCAACCGGTTCGTCGGCGACGAACTCGACCAGCTCCGCTCCATGAGCATCACGATACCGCCCCTCTTTCTCATCGTGGCGGCGTTTCTGCTCACCCTCGTCGTCTCGCGCATGGTCCACTCAGAGCGGGAGCAGATCGGGCTGATCAAGGCCTTCGGCTACTCCGACCTGGCGGTGGGACTCCACTACTTCAAGATGGTCGTCGCCATCGCCGTGCTGGGCGCCGCGGCCGGATGTGTCCTGGGCGTGCTGGCGGGACGGGCTCTGGCCGGCGTCTACCTGCTCCACTTCAAGTTCCCGTCCCTGACCTTCCGCCCCGACCCCAGGCCGTTCCTCATGGGGTTCCTGGTGAGCATCGGCTCGGCCGCGGCCGGGGGCTGCTTCGTCCTGCGCCGGGTCTTCGCTCTGACCCCGGCCTCCGCGATGCGGCCGCCCGCCCCGCCGGACTACAGCCGCACCGGGGGGCTGACCCGACGCCTCGACGCGCGCCTGGACCAGCCCTGCCGCATGGTGCTGCGCCGCCTGCTCCGGCGTCCGGGACGCATGATCGGGGCAGCGGCGGGGATCGCCTTCGGCATGGCGCTGTCCGTAGGCATGATCGCCATCCTGGGGAGCTTCGACACGACGGTGTCCCTGACCTTCGACATCTTCGACCACAGCAACCTGGCCGTCGTCTTCAACGACGCCGCCTCGGACCGGACGCTCTACGAGCTGCGCAGCCTGCCGGGCGTGATCGAGGCGGAGCCGGTGCGCAGCATCCCCGTCATCCTGCGCCACGGGCTCCGCGATCATCACGGGACGATCGACGGTCTGATCTCGCCCCAGCGCCTCAACCTTGCCCTGGACGCCGAGCTGCGCCCCATCCCCCTGCGCCGGGGCGGGGTCGTCCTGGGACAGACCCTCGCGAGCAAGCTGGGCGTGCGGGAGGGCGACGTCCTGGACGTGGAGGTGCGGACCGGGAGGAGGCCGAGGCTGTCCCTCCCCGTCGTCGGCGTGGCCGGGACGGTGATGGGGGCCCCGGCCTTCATGGACCTGGACTCCCTGAACCGGGCGCTGCGCGAGCCGAACCGCGTCTCCGGGGCCTACCTTCGGATCGACGAGGCGAGTGCCTCCTCCATCTACCGGGCGCTCAAGCGGATGCCCTCCATAGCGGGCGTGAGGGTAAAAAACGATGCTCGTGCGGCGTTTCGGCAACAGATGGACAGCGGGCCCGGCTCCATGCGCTACCTCATCCTGGCGATAGCCGGCGTGGTCGCCTTCGGCGTGGTCTACAACGCCGCGAGCATCGCCTACGCCGAACGCGCCCGGGACCTGGCCAGCCTGCGCGTCATGGGGTTCACCCGAGGAGAGACGGCCTTCGTCCTGCTGGGCGAGCTGGCGGTCGTCACCCTTGCGGCGCTGGCGGGGGGGACCCTTCTGGGCTACGGGGCCTTTTTCCTGTTCGTCGAGGCCTTCAGCATGGAACTCTATCAGATCCCGACCCGCTTCACCTCGGCGAGCGCCGGGACCGGGGCCGTGGTGGTCCTTGGGTCCGCCGTCGTTTCAGGGTGGCTGGTGAAGAGGATCATGGACAGGGCAGACCTCGTTTCCGTCATCAAGACGAGGGAGTAACGGACAAGGGAGCCGTTGAAAGATGCACAAGAAAATCTCGAGGAAGTTCTTCACCTTCGGCGCCGTCGCCCTGATCGCCGCCGCCCTGGCCTATGCCTTCCGGCCCCTTCCTTTGGAGGTCGATATGGAGGAGGCCGCCCGGCGGCCCATGACCCTGACGGTCGACGAGGAGGGCCGAACGCGGGTCCGCGATGCCTACACGGTGTCCGCGCCGGTCGACGGCCGCCTGCTGCGGGTGGAGGTCCGGCCCGGCGACGTGGTCTCGGCGGGGAAGAGCGTCGTGGCGAGGATGGTCCCGTCCGCCCCCACGCCCCTGGACGCCCGGGACGAGACCGGGGCCCGCGCCGCCCTCGCCGCGGCGGAGGCGGCGCTGAAGCTCGCGCGGGCCGACCGGGAGCGGGCTGTCGCCGACCGCGACCTGGCCCAGGTACAGCTGCGCCGGATACGTGGCCTGAGGAGCTCCGGAGCCGCCAGCCAGCTCCAGCTGGACCAGGCCGAACGGGAGGCCCGCACGACCGCTGCGGCCCTGCACAACGCCGAGGCCGCGATCGCCGTGAGGGATGCAGAGCGCAAGGGCGCCCTGTCGCGGCTGCGCCGTTTCGGGGACAAGGGGGCGGGGACAGAAACGACCGCGACGAACGTCATCCCCATCTGCGCGCCGGCCGACGGCCGGGTGCTGCGCGTGATGCGGGAGAGCGAGGGCCCCCTGTCCGCCGGGACCCCCCTGATGGAGGTCGGGGATGTCGAGAACGGGCTGGAGGTCGTCATCGAGCTCCTGTCCTCGGAGGCCGTCCGCGTCACGTCGGGCGACCGGGTCGTCCTGTCGGGCTGGGGCGGGGACAGGCCCTTGAACGGCATCGTCGAGAAGATCGAGCCGTTCGCGTTCACCAAGGTCTCCGCCCTCGGGGTCGAGGAGCAGAGGGTGAACGTCGTCGTCCGGTTCACCGACCTGCAGGAATCCCTCGGAAGGCTCGGGCATGGCTTCCGCGTCGAGGCCAGGATCGTCGTCTGGGAGGACCGAGACGCCCTCACCGTGCCGTCCAGCGCGCTCTTCCGCAGCGACGGCGACGGAAAATGGGCCGTCTTCGTGGTCGAGGACGGCATCGCGAGGCTTCGGACCATCGAGGCGGGGCGGGACAACGGCATCGAGGCCCAGGTCCTGGACGGACTTCGGCCCGGGGAGCAGGTGATCCTCTACCCCGCGTCGGACCTGACCGACGGAGCGCGGGTCGTGCGGCGGAAGGGGTGAGGCCGGGTCACTCCGCCTCCTTCATTCCGCCTTCTCGAGCATCCCCAGGAACGCCTCCTCGTCGATCACGGTGACGCCCAGTTCCCGGGCCTTCCTCAGCTTGGAGCCACCACCCTCGCCCGCGACGAGGAAACCGGTTCTGGAGCTGACGGCCGCGGAGGCCGTTCCGCCAAGGGCGCGGACCCGGGCCTCGGCCTCGGACCGCTTCATCGAGGAGAGCTCCCCGGTGAACACGAAGCTCTTGCCCGCGAGGACGCCGCTGCCGGCCCCCCCATTCTCCTTCTCCTCCCCGACGAAATTCAGGCCCCTTTCCCAGAGCCGGCGCAGCAGGTCCCGGTTCGCGGGCTCCCGGAAGAACGCCTCGACCGAGGACGCGATGACGGGGCCGACCCCGTCGATCCCCGCAAGCTCCTCCTCGGAGGCCTTCTCCAAGCGGTCCATGTGGCCGAAGTGCCCGGCCAGAAGCTCCGCGACGCGCGTCCCGACGTAGCGGATGCCCAGGGCCGCGAGCAGGGAGGAGAGCGGACGCCTCCTCGAGGCCTCGAGCCCCGCCATGAGGTTTCGGGCCGACTTCTCCCCCATCCTGTCCAGGGCGGCCCAATCCGCCTCGGTCAGGTCGTAGATGTCCGCCAAGTCCCGGACCCTCCCCGTATCGACCAGCTGTTCCGCCAGACGTTCGCCGAGCCCCCGGATGTCCAGGCCGGCTCGCGAGGCGAAATAGCGCAGGCCCTCCTTCAGCTGGGCCGGGCAGGAGGACCGGTTCGGGCAGCGCCACACCGCCTCGTCCGGCAGCCGCACCGCCTCCGCGCCGCACGCCGGGCAGCGTTTCGGCATGACGAAGGGCGTCTCGCTCCCCGTCCGATGTGAGGTCTCCACGCGAACCACCTCCGGGATGATCTCGGCCGCCTTGCGAACGCGCACCGTGTCCCCGACCCGGATGTCCTTACGCCGAATCTCGTCCTCGTTGTGGAGCCCCGCCCGCTGCACCGCCGTCCCCGCCAGCCGTACCGGCTCCAGGTTCGCCACCGGGGTCAGGGCGCCCGTCCTGCCGACGGAGATGTCGATGCTCAGGATGCGGGTCAGGGCCTCCTCGGGAGGATATTTGTAGGCCACGGCCCAGCGCGGCGCGTGCGAGGTCGCCCCGAGCCCGTCCCAGAGCCCGATGTCGTCGAGCTTCACCACGACCCCGTCCGTCACGTAGTCCAGCCCGAAACGCCCGTCCCGCCATTTCTCGATGAACCCCTCGACCTCGGCCAGGCCGGAACAGCGCTCCCAGGCAGGCTGAACCGGAAGTCCCCGCTCCGCGAGCCAGGACAGGGCGTCGCTCTGACGCGCGATCCCACAGGTCTGGGGCTCCAGGACGTAGTACAGGAATATGTCGAGCCCGCGCTCTGCGGTCACGGCCGGGTCCAGCTGGCGCAGCGTCCCGGCGGCGGCGTTGCGGGGGTTGGCGAACAAAGGCTCCCCGTGCTCCTCCCGGCGGCGGTTCAGCGCCTCGAAACGGCTCCGGGTCATCAGCACCTCCCCGCGCACCTCCAGAGTTCCGGGCACGCTCCCCCTCAGGCGCAGGGGCAGGGAATGCAGGGTGCGCAGGTTCCCGGTGACGTCCTCCCCCACGCGCCCGTCGCCCCGGGTCGCCCCGCGGACGAATACCCCGTCCTCGTACAGGAGGGAGACGGCCAGGCCATCGATCTTCATCTCGCAGGTGAAGGCCCAGTCCGCCGCATCCGCATCCGGCACGGCCCCCCGCATCCGGGCCAGGAACGACGCCAGCTCCCCCGAGTCGAAGACGTTGTCGAGTGAGAGCATCGGGCGCCGGTGCTCGACCTTGCCGAATCCCTCCAGGACCGCGCCGCCGACGCGCCGGGTCGGGGAATCGGGCCGGGCGAGCTCCGGATGTTCCTTTTCCAGGGTGGCCAGCTCCCGGACCAGGGCGTCGTAGTCCGCATCGGAGAGCTCGGGAGCGTCCTTTTCATAATAGAGGCGCGCGTGATGTGCAACGAGCTCGAAGAGCTCCTCCATCCGCTCGGCAATGCGTCCGGCCGCGTTCCCCGCGTCCTTTACGCCGGACGGCACGTTGGGGTCGGTCATAGGAGCCCCCGGCTCAGGCCTTCGGCTTCATCGCGGGGAAGAGGATGACGTCCCGGATGGAGCGGGAGTCCGTCAGGAACATCACGAGCCGGTCGATGCCGATCCCCATGCCTCCGGTCGGGGGAAGCCCGGACTCGATGGCGTTGATGAAGTCCTCGTCGAAATCGTGAGCCTCCTCGTCCCCCGCCTCCTTCTTTCGCAGCTGGTCCTCGAAGCGCCCCCTCTGGTCCAGCGGGTCGTTCAGCTCGCTGAAGGCGTTGGCCAGCTCCTTGCCGCACATGAAGAGCTCGAAGCGATGCGTATAGTCCGGGTTCTCCGGGTCCCGCTTGGAGAGCGGGGATATCTCCGTCGGATGCCCGATGACGAAGGTGGGGTCCGTGATCTTTTCCTCGCAGAACGCCTCGAACATCAGGTTCAGGACGGCGAAGCGGCTCTCGGTCCCCTTGAGCTCCCCGGCCAGCCCCTTGTCCGCGGCGATCCTCCTCGCCTCCTCGTCGGTTTTCACCCCGCGGAAGTCCACGCCGGAGTGTTCCCGGACCATATCCAGCATCGTCACGCGGCGAAAGGGCTTTTCGAGGTCCAGCGGGACGCCCTGCCACTCGATCTGCAGGGGACCGATGGCGCGGGCCGCGTTGCGGATGAGCTCCTCGGCCAGGTTCATCATGTCCTCATAATCCGAGTAGGCCCAATAGACCTCCATCATGGTGAACTCGGGGTTGTGCATGGTGTCGATCCCCTCGTTGCGGAAGTTCTTGCCGATCTCGTAGACCCGTCCCATCATCCCCACGATCAGGCGCTTCAGGTAGAGCTCGGGCGCGATGCGCAGGAACATGGGAAGCCCCAGGGCGTTGTGGAACGTCTTGAAGGGACGGGCGTTGGCTCCGCCCGCCAGCACCGACAGCGTGGGGGTCTCGACCTCCAGGGTCCCGTGCTCCTCCAGGGTCCTGCGGAAGGACGCGATGATCCGCGCGCGCTTGCGGAAGACCTCGCGCACCTCGGGGTTGGCGATCAGGTCCGTATAGCGCCGGCGGTAGCGCGCCTCCGTATCGGTGAGACCGTGCCACTTTTCGGGGAGCGGCCGCATCGCCTTGCTCAGCAGCTTGAACTCCTTCACCAGGATCGTGAGCTCCCCGCGCCGGGTCCGGCAGGGGTGGCCGACGATGCCGATCCAGTCGCCCGTGTCGACCCATTTCTTCAGGAACTCGTAGGGAGCCTCGCCCAGCTCGTTGACCTGGAAATAGAGCTGCATCCGCCCCTCCTCGTCCGCGAGGTCGGCGAAGGTCGCCTTGCCCTGCCGCCGCAGCGTCATCAGGCGCCCGGCGGTGCGGACCGTCACGGCGTCGTCCGTCTGCCCCGGCTCGAGGTGCGCGAAACGCGCCCCGACATCCTTCAGGGTATCCCTGCGCTCCCATTTCTCCACCACGTAGGGGTCATACCCCTCCTCCCCGCGAAGGCGCCGAAGCTTCTCCACCCTCTGCCGAACGATCTCGTTGTCCGCCGTATCCAACGCGTCCAGCTGTTCCGCCCCGACCGCGCCGGGCCTCTCCGTGCTGCTTTCCACTTACCCGTTCCCCTTTCCCAGGGCCAAGCCCCCTATATCCGGCAGGAAAGTATAGAGTTTTCCCGCTGTCATCAATGTCTTATCCCGCGACCCTCAGCGACTGGTTGTCCGGCAGGCTCAAACACTCCGACCCCGTCTCGGTGATGAGATAGTCGTCCTCGATGCGGAGGCCGCCCCATCCCTCGATATAGATGCCCGGCTCTATCGTCACGACGTCGCCGACCTGGAGGACATCCTTCGAGATCGCGGAGAGGCGCGGGGCCTCATGGATCTCGAGCCCCAGACCGTGCCCCAGGCCGTGCACGAAGTCCTTGCCGTACCCTGCGTCGGTGATGATCTTTCTGGCGACTGCGTCCACGTCGCGGCCCGAGATGCCGGGACGGAGGGCCGCCGCCGCCTTGCGGTGCGCCCTCAGCAGGATGTCGTTCAGCTCGAGGGCCCTCGGCTGGGCATGGCCCACGGCGAAGTTGCGAGTGATGTCGCACATGTAGCCGTCCACCGTCACGCCGTAATCGAACGTCACGGTGTCCCCGCTCTCGAAGGGCCTGCACGTCGCCCGCGCATGGCACATGGCCCCCCGCTCCCCCGAGGCCACGATGAAGTCGTCATGGACCCAGCCCTTCTCCCCGCCCAGCCTCTTGATCTCGGAGAGCATCCGGCTCTCGAACTCCACCTCCGTCATCCCGGGGCTCACCTGCTCCAGGACGGAATCGTAGGCCTTGCGGGCGATAACCGCGGCCCTGCGTATGGCGTCGGCCTCCGTCCCGTCCTTGGAACGGCGCAGCGAGGGAATGAAGGTTGAGCCGTCCACCCAACGGGCGGAAAGGGGTCGGAAGACCGCCTCGAAGAGGGCCTGCGACACCTTCTCCGCCTCGAAGGCGACCGTGCGCCACCCCCTCTCCGTCACCGCCCTGGCGACGTAGGCCGGCAGGGGCAGATCCGACTGGACGGTCAGGGAGAAGGGCGACTGCTTCGCGGCCTGGGTCCGGTAACGCCCATCCGTGACCAGGCGCGCATCCTCCCCGTCGATGAGCAGGGCGGCGGAGCTGCCGCGGAAACCCGAGATGTAATGGCAGCTCTCCGAGTTGAGCCGCTCCAGGACCATGAGGACGAAGGCGTCCGCCCCCTTCTCGCGCATCAGGGCCCTCAAGCGGGCCAGCCGCCCGTTTACGATATCGAAGTCCGTATTCTTTTCCTCAGCCATATTCCTTCCACTCCTCCCTGAAATATCCGTAACAGCGGATTCCACAGTATTTTACCAGAGAGAGGGCAAACGGTAGGACGAATCCGCCGAGCCGCCGACGGGGGACGGGCCGGAGCGCCCTCGCTCCGGCCCGTCCCCTGGTCTATCGAATTATTCCATGTGGATATTCATTCCGTGCCACAATCCTCAGCGCCGCCTCATTTGACAGGAGCCCCCTCGGGCTTCCACTGCTCCAGGAAGACCAGCTTGCCGTCCCTGGCCTCCAGGACGGACGCCGGCTTGTTCAGGGGGTCATGGGTCTCCTTGTTCACCGTCCAAACGAAATGCGTGACCTCGAAGTCCCGAGTATTCTCAAGGGCATCCCGAATGGCCGGCCCCTCGGCGACGCCCGCCGTCTCGATCGCATGGGCGATCATCAAGACGACATCGTAGGCAAGGACAACGTTCAGCACCTCCGTAGCGTCCCGATCGTACTCCTTTCTGAAGGCGGCCTTAATGGGGTCGAGGATCGGATCATCCGCGTTCATGGGATATACCCAATAGGTTCCCTCCATGGACTTGCCCGCGATCTCGAACATATTGGGGCTGTAGCCGTCCCCGCCCATGAAGAGGGGTTTCCAGTCCATCTCGGCGGCCTGCTTGATCACGAGCCCCATTTCCTTATAGTACATCGTCAGGGCCACCGCGTCGGCCCCCCACTCACGGGCCGCCGTCAGCTGCGCACGAAAATCGACATCACCACCACGGAACCCCCAGAACTGATTCTCGACCCCAAGGGCCTCCGCCGTCCTTTTGACGTACTCCGTCAGCCCCTCGGAATAGGCGTCCCCCACATCGCCGATGATCGCCAGCTTTTTTGCCCCACACTTCTTGATGAGGTAGTCCGCAATCACCTTTCCCTGATAGGGGTCCGTGTAGACGATGCGGAACATGTAGGGCCGCACCTTGCCCGTGTCCGGGTCCACCGTCACCGCCGGGTTCGTCGCCGTGCTCGAGACGACAGGGACCTGTCCCTTGTCGGCAATGGGCGCCACGGCAATCTGAATGCCGCTGTAGTTGCTCCCTCCAATAGCAACGACCTTATCGTCATAGATCAGCCTGCGGATGGCGCTGACCCCCTCCTCGGGCTTCCCCTTGACGTCGTAGCAGATCAACTCGAGCGGCCGCCCCAGCACGCCCCCCCTGGCATTGATGTCCTTGACCGCCATAAGCGCCCCTTCGCGCTCGTGCTGTCCCCAGGTCGCCCCCTCGCCCGTCAGGGTCGCCATATAGCCGATCCTGATGGGCTCCGCGGCGAACCCCTCGGTCCCCCACGCGAAGAACGACGCGACAGCCGCCAGCACCACTGCAAATTGCCCCACACGTTTCATCCCGCTTTCCTCCCCTGCACTTCAAATCCCCATCGGCCCGCCGGACACGCCAAGGACGAAAGCCGAACCTTGGGTGCACATATTATACTTTTGTTTATGAATAAAAGCAACAGGAAAAATAAATTTATTCCATCGGCGCTTTTGACAGTGTGAAACCCGGAACCCGGCAACATGCACTATAATGAAACGAACGCGCAGCTTATTCTCGAACGGCTCGGTCCCCTCGGGAAAGGACGTGGAAGCCATAAAAATGGAAGTCATGAAAACGGAGGCCCCCTATCGCTCCCTGGAGCGGCTCATTCCCATTCATCTCAAGGACAACCCGGCCCCCTACTACATCGCCAACATCCTTCGGGAGGCCATCTATCGCGGCCTGCTGGCGGACGGCGAGCCCCTGCATCAGAGCCTGCTCGCGGAACAGCTCAGGGTTAGCCCCATCCCGCTGCGCGAGGCGCTGCGCCTGCTGGAGATGGAGGGGCTGGTCGACTTCCGCGGCCGGCGCGGGGCCATGGTCACGGGCCTGAGTACCGGGGAGACGCGCGAAATATACGAGATGCTTGCCGCCCTGGAGACGAACGTCCTGCGCATCGCCTTCCCCTCCATAACGGAGGGGACGATGGCCGCGGCGGAGAAGCTCCTTAACAAGATGGAGGCCGAGCCGGACTGCATCGTCTGGAGAGAGCAGAACATCCTGTTCCACACCCTGCTCTACGAATCCGCCGACCGTCCCATGACGCTCGACCACATCGCCCGGCTTCGGCAGCAGGTGGACCGGTATATCCGCCTGCATCTCGCCTCCATGAGGGAGGAGTCCGAGACCCAGCATCGGGCCATCCTCGAGGCCGTCAGGGCCAGGGACCGCGGCGCCGCGCTCGAGGCTTTGTCCCGACACCTGGAGAAGACCTCCCTGGAGCTACAGAACTATATGGGCAATGAGGAGGAATAACATGGAAAAGACCACCAGCACCGCTCCACGGAGGCGGCCCGCAATCGTCCTGACCCTGATCGAACGCAGGGGACCCCACGGCTGCCACAGAGGGCACAGGGTCGGGGACACCTTCGACTACGACACCGAGCGCGGCAAGCTCTGCCCCATGGCCCTGCATACGGGCTTCCCCTACATCGACATCCTGCGCTACGGGGGCTCCATCCCCCCATGCAGGAGCACGGACTCCATCGCGTTCTGCTGCCCCGACCCGGACGTGATCAACGTCTTTCGCATCGACGTGGTCCCGGCCGGCGAAGCCCGATAAGAACGGCTCCGTCCCTCCGCCCGAAGCGGCGGGACGCCTTTTTCTCGAACCCCTTTCAGGAGGTACTCACGCTCATGAAACGCCCTGTCGAACACAAGGATCTTCTCGGCTTCCACTTCCTGTCGAACCCCGCCTTCTCCCCCAACGGGGAGAGGATCGCCTACCGCGTCAGCCGCCCCGATCTGGAGAAAAACGGCTATGCGTCGGACATCTGGATCGCCGACCTCACCGCGGAGACGAACAGGCGGCTGACCGCCTCCGGCTCGGAGCAGTTCTTCTGCTGGAGCCTCGACGGGGCCCGGATCGTCTTCGCCTCGAAGCGCGGCGACCCCAGGTGTTCCCATGCAAAGGGAGACGCCGCGACCCGCTTCTATTCCATCGACATCGACGGCGGCGAGGCGGAGCTCCTCTTCGAGATCCCCCATGCCGCAAACGCCATCCAGGCGCTTCCCGGGGAGCGCTACCTGATCACAACGGTCTTCGAGCGCGAGTGTGACGGTCAAAACCTCGAGGGCGCGGACATGATGGTCTTCGAGCAGCTTCCCTTCATGGCCAACGGCAAGGGGTACATCGGACAGCGGCGCACCGGGCTGGGCGTCTACGACGGGACGAAGGGTGAATTCACGCGCCTGACCCCACCTCTGATGGACGTCGCGCGGACAACGCTGAACGCGAAGCGCACCGCCGCGCTGCTCGTGGCCTCGGACTACAGGGACGTCAAGCTCCCCGACAACGCCGTCTACGAGCTGGACCTCGCCTCGGGGGACTGCCGGTGCCTTACGACGGGCCTGGCGTACACCTTCAAACACGCCGCCTGGAGCGACAGCGAGGTCGTCATCACAGCCACGGACCGCAGGAGCACGGGCGTCAATCAAAACGCGCGGGTCTACCACCTGCGGGACGGCAGGCTCGACTGCCTGACCCCGGAGCTCGACTCCAGCCTGGGACACGCCATCGTGGCGGACTCCGGCTACGGCTGCTCGGAGCTGAGCGGGGCCATCTTCCCCAGCGGCATGGGGCTGATCTGCTGCGCCACCGACGTCATGAAGAGCCGCATCTGCTCCGTGACGCCGGACGGACGCCTGAAGACCCTGACCTCGGCCGTCTCCGCCGTCATCGACTACGCGGTATCGGACCGCCGCATCGCCTACGTCGCCTACGAGGGGCTGAACCTCCCCGAGCTCCACGTCCTGGAGGGGGGCGCCGAGAGGCGCGTCACCGCCTTCAACCGGCCGCTCTTCGAGGAGCTGAGCCTGTCGCAGCCCATCCACGTCTCGGTGGAGGGCGGAGACGGATGGACCCTGGACGGATGGTACATGCGCCCCGTCAACTTCCGAGAGGGGGAGAGGTACCCCACGATCCTGCACATCCACGGCGGACCCAAGGCCGCCTTCGGGGACGTGTACCATCACGAGATGCAGTGCTGGGCCGCACGGGGCTACGCCGTCATCTACTGCAACCCCCGGGGCGGCGACGGGCGGGGCAGCGCGTTCGAGGACATCCGCGGACGCTATGGGGACGCCGATTACCGGGACCTGATGGCCTTCACGGACTGGTGCGTCAAGAACCTGAAGTTCATCGATCCCGAGCGGCTGGGGGTAACCGGCGGCTCCTACGGCGGCTACATGACGAACTGGATCATCACCCGGACGAACCGCTTCCGGGCGGCCGTCTCCCAGAGGGGCATCGCCAACTGGGTCTCCAAGTTCGGGGGCTGCGACATCGGCTACTACTACGTCGAGGACCAGCACCTGGGGACCCCGTGGAGCAGGCCGGAGGCCGCGTGGGCGGAGTCGCCCGTGAAATACGCCGACCGGGCCCGGACCCCCACCCTCTTCATCCATTCGACCGAGGACTTCCGCTGCGAGCTGAATCAGGGCTTCCAGATGTTCACCGCCCTGAAGGTCCTGGGCGTGGAGGCCAGGATGTGCGTCTTCAAGGGCGAGAACCACGAGCTCAGCCGATCGGGAAAGCCCAAAAACCGCCTGGCGCGGCTTCGGGAGATCTGCGATTGGTTCAACAATCACCTTTAGGGGAGAATATCCGGAGGCTGAAACAAGATGAACAAGATCACCTGCATCTGCCTGGGCGTCAGGAACATGGAGAGATCGATGAAATTTTACCGGGACGGCCTGGGGTTCAAAACGGACTGCAAAGAGGACAATCCGCCCGTATGCTTTTTCGATACGCCGGGGACGAAATTTGAATTGTATCCCCTGGAGCTTTTGACAAAGGACATCGGCGGGGATAGCCCGCCCCCAACGGGAAACGGATTTTGCGGCGTTACCCTGGCATACAACGTAGCGGAGAAGAAGGACGTCGATAAAACCATCGAGTTGGTCGAAAATGCGGGAGGAACCGTCGTGAAGGAACCGCAGGATGTCTTCTGGGGCGGTTATCACGCATATTTTTCCGACCCCGACGGCTATTGTTGGGAAGTGGCATGGGGGCCGAATTTTCAATTCGACGAGAACGGTTTGCTGAAATTTTAACGGTTCGGCGATCCGGGCGATCGACCGCGCTCCAGCGACAGCAGCTCCTCCAGGGTGACGAACCGGAAGCCGCGGCGCAGCAGTTCCGGGACGGCCTGCCGTATTCCCTCGGCCGTCCCGGATGCGGGGCGGTTCATGTGGCACAGGACGATGTCCCCCGGCCGGACGGAGAGCAGCCTGCGCCTCACTGCCCCCGCGGACAGCGTCCCGCCCTCGTCCCCGTTCACGCTGAACCCCGCGGCCCGACAGCCCAGCGCCTCCAGAATGCGCAGGGCCACGTCGTCGTAGTGCGCGGTTCCCGATCTAAAGAAAAGCGGCCGACGGCCCGTCATGGCCATGATGGGGCCGACGTTGGCCTCCACCTCCTCCACGGCCTCCGCAGCGCTCGCCGTCCCCCGGATTCCGTAGGCCCGGCGGCCCGAGACCGACAGGGGACGGTGCTTCGCTCCGTGGTTGCCGATCTCGAAGAGCGGGTTGCCCGCGAGGGCCCTGGCCGTCCCCGGATGAGCGCGAATCCACCGCAGGTTGAGGAAGAGCGTCGCGGGGATCCTCTCCGACTCCAAAAAGGCGATCAGCCTCCGGTCGTAATCGTTACGGCCCCGCCCCGCCCCGCCGCAGGCGTCGAACGTCAGGGCCACGACCCGGACCTCCACGGAGGCCCGGCGCAGGATCCCGGGAAGGTCCATCCCCCACGCCACGGGGCGCTCCTCCGCGAAGCGGGAGGCGACGTCCCGAACCGGCGCCGCAGCGCCCGCGCCGCAGGAAACGGCCAGGGACAGCAGGGCCGTCAGCAACGACCCCACAGAAAAAAGCCGCCTTCCACTACCCTTTCCGTCCTCTCTCCCGCTCATCTTCATTCCCCCCATCCTCATCCCTCCCGTCGGCGGCGCCTCACGACGGGCTTCGGGCTAAAAACATAAAAATTGCGTATAATTACACTTTTTATTCATCCCCCCGTTCCTTGACAAACACCTCGACCGGCCCTAGGATAACATTATATCGTCTGCAAACAAGGGTTCACGATGCCGCGAAGACTTCCGCATCAAACATTCAAAATACCGAGGAGGACGCCATGATTACGGCTCGCATAGAGGATTACCTGGAGGAACTGTTTCTTCTGGAGAGTACCGGACGCACCGTGACCGTGACGGACCTTGCGGAGCGTCTGAAGATCACGAAGGGCACGGTCACGGCCACGGTCCAGAAACTCGTCGACCAGGGTTTTCTGAATCACGAACGGTACGGGGCGCTGCACCTGACGGACAGCGGACGTCGTAAGGGGCTGGTCGTGTTCCGCCGGCACGAGGGCCTGAGGGCCTTCTTCCACGAGCTCCTGGGCCTGGACCGGGAGAAGTCCTCCGAGATGGCCTGTTGCATGGAGCACTACGTCGACGCCGTGACCGAGGAGCGGCTTTACGCCCTGCTCGAATATTTCCGGCGCGCCCGCGCCGAGCGGGCCCCCTGGGTGGACGAGGCCCTCGCCGCCCTCGAAAAGCCGATCCTCCTGCCGCTCCCCCTGACCCTTTCGCCGGAGGGAGCCAAGGGCCAGATCATCCGCATCACGGCCGACGAGCCGCTGCGCAAGAAGCTCCTGGACTCCGGGCTAACGTCCGGGACCAACGTCACCCTTCTCCATGTCGGGGACGGCAAATACACCGTGCAGATGAAGAGACACACCGTGGTCTTGCCGCTAAACGAGGCCGCGGCCGTCTGGATCCAGGCCAGCTGACATCCGCCAGCTGCGCTCATACCGGCATCCGATATGGAGGGCGGCCCTCCCGCAGGACCGCCCTTTTGCGTTCGACACCTCCGCGAATCCATCGTTGACAAAGAACCACGGTCGGGCTATCTTCTAAGTCACTTCGTATCATTCACATTTGGAGGTTATCGATAACGATGGACGTCAAGACCGATTTTCGAGAGGTAAAGGTCCGAGGCGGCAAACTGGCCGAGGCGGCTCCCGAGGCGATGAAGGCCTTCGCTTCCCTCAGGGATTCCGTGACTAAGGAGAGGGCGTTGTCCCTGAAGACCAAGGAGTTGATCGCCCTGATGCTCGGGCTGGCCGCCCGCTGCATGCCCTGCATCATGACGCACACACAGAAGGCCATCGAGGCGGGCGTCACCCGTGAGGAGGTGGCGGAGGCCATAGAGGTGGCCATCCTCATGGGCGGCGGGCCCGCCTCGGCCTACGGCGGGATCGTTCTGGAGGTCTACGACCAGCTGAAATCGAAGTAGACCATTCCGAGCAGGGACTTCCATGCCCTTTTCGTCCGCCTGTCGCGGGGCACGAGAGGGGCATGGAATTCGTTCTCGCCTCATTCATTCGCCCATCGGGGAGGATCGTCATGGATAATCTTGCAGCTCCCGCCCAGGTCGTCTATCCGCTCTCGGCAGCCAGGTCTCAGGATCTGGAGACGATAGCCCGGCATATCGGCGCCGATCCGCGCTCTCTTCGTTATTTCCAGCCCAAGCGAAGGGTCCGCCATCTCTATGCCCCTCGGGTGGACTACCGCGCGGCGGCGTTCGTCAAGCAGGAGCTTCTGGCTCGAGGGGGGGACGCAGTCGTCGCACGCCACGTCATCGACGGCAGGGAGGAGCTCAGCGACATCCTCCTGATGGGAACGGACGGGCAGCTCGCCGCCCTCCTGCAAAAACTCCGATCCATGGACTGCTGGGGTCTGGAGTCGCTGAGAACGGCGCTTGCCGAGGTGCTGCAAAACGACGCCGTCATCGAATGGACGCTCCCCCTGCCCGGAGGGCGCACGCTGACCCTGGACCGGACGACAAAGATCATGGGCATCCTGAACCTCACCCCGGACTCCTTCCACGCGCCCAGCCGCGTCGCGGACGAGACGGAACTGCTGCGCCGTGCAGAGGCCATGCTGAGCGCCGGCGCCGACATCCTGGACCTCGGCGCGGAATCGACCCGTCCCGGCTCCGCGCCCACCCCCGAGTCCGAGGAGCTCGAGCGCCTGCTGCCCCGGCTCTCGGCGGTCCGCCGGGCCTTTCCCGAGGCCGTCCTGTCCGTGGACACCTACAAGGGCAACGTGGCCCTGGCCGCGGCCGACGCCGGAGCGGACATCATCAACGACGTCGGGGGGTTCGACCTGGACGGGTCCATGCTGTCCTGCTCGGCCCGGACGGAACTGCCTTACGTGCTCTCCCACATCCAGGGGACCCCGGCGACCATGCAGGACTCCCCGTCCTATGACGACCTGCTGACCGAGCTCCAGCTCTATTTTCAGGAGAAGATGCGCAAGGCGGAGCTTGCGGGCATGAGCCGGGACCGCATCATCCTGGATCCGGGGCTGGGCTTCGGCAAGCGCGGCGAGGACAACCTGCTGATCCTGAAGGAGCTGGAGAGCTTCCGTTCCCTCGGCCGTCCCCTCCTGATCGGCCACTCCCGCAAGGGTTTCACGGGTGCCGTGACCCGCGCCGCGGATGCGGCCGGCCGCCTTCAGGGGACCACAGCCATATCGGCCCTGCTGGAGGGGCGGGCACAGATCCTGCGCGTCCACGACGTCGAGCAGAACCATCAGGCGATGCTCATGGCCCGGGCAATACGCGAAGTTGCCCCATGGCGGTCTTAGCCCTCGGGCTCGGAACAAACCTCGGGAACCGCCTCGGAAACCTTCGCCGGGCAGAACGGGCCATCGAGGAGGATATCGGCCCCATCCTTCGTGCCAGCGATGTCTTCGAGACGGAACCCTGGGGCGTGACCGACCAGCCGCATTTTCTCAACGCCTGCCTGTGCCTGGATATCGACGAGGAGTCGGACCCCGGGGAGCTTCTGGCCTCCCTGAAGGCCATCGAGAGACGGATGGGGCGAAAGGAGACGATCCGCTGGGGCGCGCGCCTGATCGACATCGACATCCTGCTGATCGGGGACCGCGTTTACGAGAGTCCCATCCTGAGGGTCCCACACCTTCACCTGCCCGAGAGGGCCTTCGTGCTGACGCCGCTCATTCAGATCCTGCCCGGCTGGAGCCACCCGCTGACGGGAAAGTCCCTCGAGGAGATGTCCGAGGCCCTGAAGGACGAGCCCTCCCCTCTCCGCATCGGTCCGTTCTGATCGTCCTCAAGGCGGCGTCCTCCCTTTTCCCCGGCTGGAGTTCCGAGCATCGCCGCGAAAACGATCGGAATGCCGTTGACCCGAAAGGATATTTTCTCTTTTTCTTCTATGGTATGATTATGAAAGATGGTATGATAGGTAAGGAGCGGATGTCGTCCTCTGCGGGGGGACTATGTCGGACCCTCCGGCGGAAAGCATTTCATTGCAGTCTCACAATCCTGACTATTGGGGAGGAGATCTCTTATGGCAAAGTTTCGATGCATCCAGTGCAAGAAGGAATTTGAGGAGGACGCAAACGCCGCGACAAAGCGATGCCCCTCCTGTTTCGGTCGCTACCTCGAGCTGGTGTCCGGGGAGATGAAGCGCGGAAAGTCCTGGAGCGCAAAAAGCTTCTCCGTTAAGTAAGGGAGCCGTAATACCCCTTCTGCGTGGGAGTGTCGCAGACAGGGGCAACGATGAAAAGGAGCCGATTCCATGTCCTCAGTTTTGCCGCCGAACGAAGCCAGCCCGAACACCGTTTCCCCCAAGACCGATGAGGTGACCGCCTCCTCTGCGGGCGCGGAGTCCCCCGCAGAGGAGGCGTCCGAGGGGTATGTCGCTCTGAAATACACCTTTATCACGTCGAAACAGGTGGGAGACCTGTGCGGGGCGTTTTGTCTGATTTTCGAGGGAGCGACGGGCAAGACTCTCTTTCAGGCCTTCTGGGTGACCCACGCGGACTCCCTCGCCGACCTCAGTTCCTCGCAGGACTGGAGGACCTTCAACAGGCTCTCGTCCCACATCGGGCCCTACGACAGGACCTGGGGGGACAAACTGGCCCCTCTGATTCCGGAACTTCTGCCCACGGCGGATCGAGTAGAGCTCTATCGGGCGGATCCTCAGGAGGCCGCGCAGATCCTGTCCCGGATTTCGGAGGCGATCCGCAAGGGCTACGAACGCGTGAGCCATTGTCTTCTGGACGTATCCTGCGACATCGAGCGTCCGAGCAGGGACGAACTCATTGAGGCCGGGCTCCTGGAGACCTCCGAGGAAGAGGGAAATTCCTCCGAGGAAACGGCCGCCGAGGAAGGGCCGAGGTCGTTCTCCGGGATCCTCGTCCAATGTCTGCCTCTCATCGACCCCATACACGGCAAGCCCCTTGCGGACCTCGTCCCCGGGGATGTCCTGGAGGTGCAGATTCAAAGCACCGTGGGGGCCGGAGGCCTGGTCCAGCAGTTTTTGCAGGCCACGAAGCAGCCCACGGCGTTTCCCATCGAGTCCATCGATCGGCAGGAGGAGAAGACCTACGTCTACCTCACGATCAACGAGGAGATGCGCGGCCTGCTGACCCTGACCAAGGACCTGCGCCTGCGGACACTGCTTACGGCGACCGACAGACGGAAGCGAATCGGTTTTTTCGATAACCTGATCTTCTTTCTGTTCCTGGGATTGGTCCTGGCGGGCTTTTTCTGGGCGATCCTATACCTGTTTTAACGCACTTCCACTACATGTTTTAACGCACTTCCGCCGCACATTTACGGGCCCGTACACTCGCATCCTTATGCCCCTTATAAACGAAGGCCCGGACGAGAGCATGCTCGTCCGGGCCTTTTTGCATATCGTATTACGTTAACCCTTATTGCGTTAACCCTTAACCTGCTTCTTTCCCCTGCCGAGGAGCAGCCCCGGAACCAGAAGCGCAACCGCCCCCAGGGACAGCGCATCGCAGCTTCCGCCGCCGTTATCCCCGCCCTTACCCCCCTGGTCGGTGGGACGCACAAGAATGTTCATCTCGGTAGTCTCCGCCCGAGTCGTCAACTTCTCCCTTTCCTTGTCATCATCAAGCGCAGCTCTTGCCCCCCAGTAAATAGTGTATTTGAACTGCGCGAGCTGTTCATCATAGTTTGAACCACTGTTCCCCAGCTGCTGCCGGGCCGTCACCCGGCACAGGAGCACCCGGCGGGGCAGCGAGGGGCGGACGACGCTGGGATTCTCGGGAGAGTTATAAATGCGTATATTGGAAGCATCGAGTGTAGTCACGTCCAAAAGATTTTGCACGGATGATGCGGTATTGTGCTGATAAAGATACCCCACCTGCCTGCTCAGGGCATTCATGAATTCGGCCTCAAACCTCTCACGGAGCTGCGGCGCCATCTCAAGCAACTTGTCCGTGGGGAGGTTGGGCGGGACGGGGAAGATGTCCAGGGATACATCAGGGATAAGGTCGTCGGAGAGGACCTTGGGCTCGCCGGAGATCAGAATATCCAGAGATACCGTCACCGTGACGGGCCAGACGTTGAAATCGTCAATGTCGATAACGCCGTTTCGGTTGAAGTCCACGGCGTCGACGGCGAACTCTTTGGTCTGCCCCCCATACATGAGCATGTTGGACGACCTGCCGATGGGGTTCCCCGTGTCCCTGTCGGCAAACTGCAGCTGCATGGGCAGGTAAAAATAATGTGGCCGCGCATACGAAAAGATCCTTGCCCATCCCGCCGCAGGCGCCATCAGAAGCGCCGCAAGCACAAACACCATACCCAATCTTACCCTGTCAATCCTTCTCACTTCTTCTGCCTCCTTGAATAGACTGCTAAATAAACCCTTTGGAGATCCTATTCCCCCGAGCGGTCCAGCCGCCGTGGAATACGGTCGCCCCGAAGCAGGTCATCGGGCGTCTGGCGCTCCACAATGACCTCCGCCTGCCCCCCCTTCACCAGCACGACGGCGGGACGGCAAAGCCGGTTGTAATTTCCCGCCATCGAGAAAGTATACGCCCCCGTGTTGAACAGCGCCAGCACATCCCCCCGTCTCACGGGGGGAAGAACGGCGTCTTCGATCAGGATATCCCCCGTCTCGCAGCACTTTCCGACAATAGAGACCTTCCCCCCAAAAAAATCCGGAAGCCCGTCGGGCCGATCGGTCACGGCCGCCCGATAGACCGCCTGGTAGAGGGCGGGACGCGGGTTGTCCGCCATCCCCCCGTCCACCCCAACATAGGTTACACCCGGCAATTCCTTGACCGTCTCGACCCGATAGAGGGTGATCCCCGCCTCCGAGACGATCCAGCGTCCCGGCTCTATGGAGACGGCCGGGACCTCCAGCCCTCCTGCCTCACAGGCGCGCCCCAACGCCCCCATCATGGCATCGGTAAACAGGCTCAGGGGCACATGCGGCTCGGAGGGATGAGAACGGGCCCCGAACCCACCGCCCATGTTCAGCTCCAAGACCCTGAACCCCAGCTCCTCGCGCAGACGCCTCATGGCCTCGACGACCCGCGTGACGGACCGGACGTGCGCCGTCGGGTCGAAGATCTGGGACCCGACATGGAAGTGCAGGCCTCGTAGCGAGATAAACTCCTGTTCCAACGCAAAACGCACGGCCCGCGGCAGGATGTCTCCGTCCAAGGGCAAGCCAAACTTGCTGCCCTTGTGCCCCGTCGCGATGTAGGCGTGCGTATGGGGAGCGACCCCCGGGGTGACGCGGAGCAGGATCTCCGCCCTCCGCCCCCTGCGGGCCGCGAGGTCCGCAAGTACCTCGAGCTCCATGAGCCCGTCGACGACAATGCGCCCGATCCTCGCGTCGAGGGCGGCATTCAGCTCGGCCTCGCTCTTCGCGCTGCCGTGCATCTCAATGCTGGAGACCGGAAACCCCGCCGAGAGCGCCGTATGGAGCTCCCCCAGGGAGACGACGTCCAGCCCCAGCCCCTCCTCCTCCACGATGCGGGCCATCGTTCGGGTCAGAAACGCCTTGCCGGCGTAGCTGGCCGAGGCGTTTGGCCAGCGGTCCAGAAAGTCCCTCCTCACCTCCGCGCAGCGGGCACGAATTATGGACTCGTCCAGAACATAAAGAGGCGTCCCAAACCGCGCGGCCAACCCCACGCAATCCGTCCCTCCCCAGAAAAGATGCGGCACGGCAGCCCTTCCTCCTTCGGGAGACCGAGTATCCGGGCTCCTCAGCTCTCCAGGCCACCCGGAGGCGTCTCGGTGAGGACCAGGGACCGAAGCTCCTCCGGGATCCGGAACTCGCCGAAGCTGTCCGTGACGTTGACGCGCATGGAGAGGAGCGACTGCATCAAGCTCAGCTCCTGCAGGACATGGCTGCTCTTCCTAGACACAGGAAACGCAGCGTTGACGACCTGGAAGGCCTCCTCCCCCAGGATGTCCATCCACAGCGCGACGCGGCGGATGGCCCTCCCCAGCAGTAGGAGCCACCGAAGCAGCCGGGGCGACGGAAGGTTCGCCAGCGAAAAGAGCATGTGGACGAACACGGACTTTGAGATGTTCCCACGAGGCAAAACCTCTCGGGGCAACGGCTTTTCGAGATACGACTCGATGCAGGAGAAATCCGCCGGGGCGGAAAACGCCTCTCCCCTGACCATGCAGGCCAGATAGGCCACAAAATGGGCCGGCGAGACGCTGATGGCGTCGCTCATGCGAAAACGCAGATAGCTCCAGACCGGCATCCCCTCCTTTAGACGAAACGAGAGCGCCTCGGACGAGCTCGGGAAAAACTGCTTGTCGAACATGGCGTCGATGAGCTTCTTGTCGATGATGTTGCGATAGGGGACCCCGGAGGGCACCACGGGAAGAAGGCACAGGGGGTACATCGACTCGTACGGCATGCTCTCCCGGCTCAACAGGCATTCCCTGAGGTTGTTCAACAGGGGCTGAAACGGGATCTTCCCCGTGTTGTAAAAGTAGAAGCGGGCTCCCGGGACGAACCCCCTGAGCAGTTTATAGGTGAAATCCGTCTGCCTGTGGGCGTTTTGCCCCATGGGGTTGGCGCCGTACCGAATGAGCTTCTTCATGATCTCGGGGTCCCGCGCGGCCATGAGCGCGGTGGAATCCCCATAGCCCTGGGTGTTGTAGTCCGCGTTCGCCCCCATCTCCAGAAGACGGGTCACCGTCAGCGACAGGCCGCGGCGCGCCGCCTCCATCAAAAAGGTATCCCGACGTCCCAACCCGAACGACGCGGAGTCACAGTTCCAGCCGTTCCGCATCAACTCCAAGACGATCCGGGAAAAAATCTGATCCCTCAGGTTATGGACATCCTGAGGGGCGTATCGGGTGACGCCGAAGAGGGAGAATAGCCGAAAATCGGACATGGCGAGAAGCTCCGCCAGGAGGTCCCGGGTCTCGGACAGCTCCCTGGCCCGCGCAATGCGTCCCTGGATGTTCTCGAAATGAAGCGTCACCGCAGACACAATAAGACCTCCTCAAAGACAACGCCGCCACGCCGCCATCCGGCCGTGAGAGATAAGGCAAGCATACCGGGACTTATTATATCCTACCTCCCCCGAAAGAGGCTCAACGTCACGAAGGACAAATGTTATACTCATAACGTCAATGATAGCATATCCCTGCAGCCGAAAAATCCGGCAGACACGCGCTATGCATCTTTCGAGCGTTTTATTTCGAACGTTCTAATGTCAGGTTTAATTTTAGAAAGAGGAAGGCTCCATGTCCGATCGAAAAATTGCGGTCCGCAGCACAAACGTCTCAGATCCCCTTTTCCGGACACCTGGAGGACGGGAGCGTCCGGCGCCGCTTTTGCCTATTCCGGAGCGACGCCCCCGGCGATGACCGCACACACGCCCCCCCTCTGGGACGACTTCATGCACCTCTCGGACCAGGCGGCCCTCGAGGTCCGCTTCCCATCGGAGGAGATTGCCTTCTCGGATCGTCTCCTGTCGCTCCTGCGACTCTCCCCCGGCTCCCGGCCGGAGAACTTCGGCCAGTGGCACGAGCTGGGACACCCCGAGGACCACGCGGAGACGCAGCGCATGCTGCGGACGCTCTACGAGTCGGACCGGACGGCGCTGTCCTCCACACGACGCTTTTACTGCGGCGATGGGATCTACCGTCCTCTTCGTCTCGACGCCTGTATCCTTCGCGCGGACGATGGGGTCCCGCTCCGGCTGCTGGGGATCGAGACGGACCTGACCTCCAAAAGGATCTCGGACCGCCGGGCTACGGCATGGCGATCTCTCAGCCAGGAACTGCAGCGGCAGCTCGAGGAACGGAGGGCCGAGAACGCACGAACGGCCGGCCTTCTCGCGGCGGCGGAGTCCGAACTGGCGAACGCCCGAGCCCGCCTCGCGTCCTTCCGCTCCCTGCTCGGTGCGCTTCCGATTCCGTTCTGCACGCGCACTCAGGGGACCGTCGCCCCGCTCGGCAGCGTCATGGAGGCCCTCTGCTCACGGGATCCCTCTCTTGCCGGCCGGGTCGGGGCGGCGAGGGAGGGGGACCTGCTCCGCTTCGAGGACGCCTGGGGCCGTACGAGGACATTTCGGGCCTCCCTGTCCCCCCTGCCCGGCTCGGAGGGAGAACTGGCCGTCCTGCTCGACGTCTCGGACCAGGCCGAGGCGGAGGAGGAGAACCTGAGGCTGCGTCGGCGCCTCCAGCGCAGCGCCTTCCGCCCCTCCTTCGAGGAGGAGCCCCCGGTATCCGAGCCGCTCTGCGGGCCCGAGGAAGCCTCCGCAGAGGACGCTCCGGCGGTGGAGTCCGTACAGGTGGAGCTGACGGCGCTTCTCCAGTCGGCCCTCGCCGCCCTGACCTCGCGCACCCTCTCCCCCAACTTCTCGTCCCGCACGGCACAGTTCGAGACCCTGCTAAGGGCGGCCGGCCGCACCGAGCTGACCGTCGGCGTCGTCGGGATAACGAGCAGCGGCAAGTCCACCCTGATCAACGCGATGATGGGCGAACGTCTGCTCCCCGAGGAGACCCGGGCCACGACCAACGTAACGGTCCTCTGCCGCAAGGGCGGCCTCAGGGCCGTCGACGTCCGCTACGAGGACGGCAGGAACGAACGCCTCTCCGGGGACGCCCTGACCTCCCGCCGGCTCGAGGAGCTCACGACGGAGCGAATGAACCCCGGCAACGAGCGCGGGGTCGCCCGCATCGAATGGACCAGCCCGGGCGCCGCCCTTCCCCAGGGGCTGGTCCTCGTCGATACGCCCGGCCTCGACGCCTGCGAGCTGCCCCGGCACTCCGAGCTCGTGCTGCGCCGCATCCTCCCGACCCTGGACATCATCCTGTACGTCTCCTCCATACGCAGCCCCTTCAAGGCCGCGGACATCGAGCTGGTGAGGACCGTCCTGGAGGCGCACCAGAGGATGATCCTCCTGCTCACCCAGATCGACCTCGAACGCGACGACCTCGAGGGGGGCCGGGTCGTCCTCTCGCGCGATCAGAAGCTGGACGCCTACCTGCAGGAGCTGCGCAGGGACGCCGCCCGTTTCGACCGGTCGGAGTGTCCCGTCATCCCCATCTCCGCCAAGCTGGCCCTGCGGCACTTTTACAACCGCGATTCCGCCGAATGGCGGGCCTCGAACTTCGAGCCGCTGCTCCGCCGGATGACGTCCTTCCGGGAGCGCCTGCTCCAAAACGGCATCGCGCTTCGGGCACGAAGGGCCGCGGCCCTCCTGCGGCGCACCCTCGAGGATCTGGACTCCGCCCTCAGGGATACGGACGGCGGTGAGCCCCTCTCGACTGTCCTCCATCAATCCGCCCGAATCCGGGAGCTTCGGGACGCCCAGCGCTGGGTCAGCGCCGAGATATCCTCGGTCCGCAACGAGTGGAAGCGCGAGCTCGCCCCCGAACCGATCATCGGCCGTTTTCTGCGCGAGGCGGAGACGATTCGCACCCCGGAGGCCCTTCGCGAACGCCGCCTGCGCTGGGACGGAGAATGGGCGGAGCTCCTGAGGCGGATGACGGAGCGCATGGACCGCGCCGGAGCTTTCTGCGACGAGATGCTCGCCCGCCACGAGCTGTCCCCCGTCGGCCGGCCGGACCCCCTTCCCGGATTCCGCACGGAGCTGCCCGACCTGGACCGATACATCCGCCACCAGGCCAGCGAGGTGCGGACCCGCGGATGGTTCCGGGGACTTTCCTTCCGGCCCGGGAGAAGGGTCGTCCTCCAGACCGTCGATCGGGATCTGTTGACGCAGGAATGGAGGCAGCTTCTGACGGAACGCCTCGAGGTCCTGGACGCCCACCTGAACTGGTGGGAGAATCGGATGAGGGAGACCGTCTGCAACCCCCTCTACGAGGAGCTGGTCCGGGAGGAGACGGCCCTCGAGGACACAAAGCGCTCCAGGGCGGAACGCGAGCTCTCGAGGTCCGCGTTTCGGGAGGCGGCGGCCTCGCTGCGGGCGGCCGAACGAAGGTTCCTGCGCCTCATCGACGGGCTGAAGCTGGGGGGCTCGATGCCAATGGACGAGGGGCCGCACGGCCTTCCTCCGGCCCCCCCGTCGGACCCGGAGAGCATTCCAGGAGGCGAAAGCGAGGAAAATTTCTTCTCCCCCTTCCTTCGGGCTTTTGCGGAACAGGCCATCCAGACGCGTTTCCTGGCTCTCCCCGCGCTACACGCACGCCGCCGCATCGTCCTTCTGGGGCTGAGGCGTCACGATTCGCTGCGGCTGCTCTCGCGTCTTGCCCACGACGCCTCGCTGACCGACGTCCCCAGGACGCCGGAGGGGCGGGAGATCGGGGAGGGCGAATGGATCTTCTGCGGCCGCATCCCCCCGGCGATGCCCCACGCGCTCCTGCGCACCCCCTCCTCCTCGTTGGACGACCTGGAGGTGCTCATCGCGCCCTCCGACGCCTTCAGGGGAGAGGCCATGCTGGACGTGGACTGGGACGACCTCTTCGGGGAGTGGCTGCCCGTCGTGCATTTGGACATCGCCCGGGTGGACTCCGGGCTCTCGGACCTCGCCCGCTCCCCCTACGCTCCGGCCCTCGCGAGCGTCCCGGACTGGATCGCCGCGTCGGCCCACGGCGCGCTCTTCGCGACCCGGCTGCCCGACCTCGTCCTGGACGTTCCCGACCGCATGGCCGCATTCACCCGCCTGCGCGGCTTCCGCGGCCGAATGGACTGGTTCGTCCACGAGAACTACGATCCCCGCTACACGGACTTCATCGCCCTGGGCCGCCAGATCGGCGCGGACTCCTCCGACGGGGACCTGGAGACGCTGCTCGACCTGTGGCGCGAGAGCAGCCTGGACTTTGCCCCTCCCCTGACGGAGCACCGACTGCGCATGGCGCTCCGGGAGATTCGGGAGAGGTTGAGGGCCGATGCCCTGCGCCTCCTCAAGCCTGAACCTCAAAGGTCTGGTGACGACGAGGCACTCCCCTCCTCCGGCGGAAGCGGGGAACGGGGAGGCAAATCGACGGAGTAAAGCAGTTAAGATTAAAACGGTAAGAACGGAGGGAATTTCACTTCATGAAGACGGAGCCGGAGAAATCCGTGGAGGCCGGGAGGCTGGAGGCTGGAACCGGGAGAAATCCTCCCCTCGATCACGCCAGCGCCCGCATCGTATCGGAGCTCGCCGCCAGGCTGCTGCCGCCGCTCAAGGAGGAGCTGTCCGCCCTCCGCACACTGGAGGACGAGGAGAAGGACGCGGCATGGCGGAGGATACGGGAGGCGGTATCCGAGCTCGCGGCGAGGCCGCGCGTCGAGCCGGAGGGGGAACCCGCGCGCTGGGAGGCGCTTGCCCGTTCCCTGGAGGACACGAACCGCAGGATCGCCTCGTTGGAGGAAGCGATGTCGAAACTGGGGGGCGCGGTCGAGAACATCGCGGAGCTCCAGCGGGTTCCTGTATCGTCCCTCCCCGACCCATCGCCTTCCAATGAGGAGGGGGGCGATGAGCTTCCTCCGGACCGGGAGGCTCCCCTTTCGGACCTCATGGAGAACCGAATCCCGGCCTGGGAGGGGTTGCTGCGGGCCCACAACCAGGCGCAGAGCCGGGAGCTGAACGCGCTCTCGATGGAGTTGGCCGAGCTCCAGAACGAGACCCGGGAGGCCATGGCCCGGACGCTCCGCGAGGCTCTGGAACAAGAGCTGGCCGACTGCAGCGCACAATGGAGCCGCCGCATGGAAGCGCTTCGGGAAGAGATGCGCGTGATGCAGAAACGGCTCTGGTGCGCGCTTGGGCTGGGTATGCCCGTGCTAATCTCCCTGTCCCTGCTGTTGGTTCGGATCTTAGGGTTCTAAGGACTCCGCCTGTTTGGCCGCCGCCTTGTCCCTGTACATCCTCTGTTCGGCCATATTGATCAGGGTGTAGACCGAGGCGTCCTCCAATTCGGAGGACAGGACCCCGCCGAACGCGAACCGGATAGAGAACTCGTCGTTCGTCTCGTTGTAGCGATCCACTCTCTCGCGGAGCCCCTCATGAAACCTGCGCAGCCGCTCGGGATCGCTTTTCTCGAAAAAACCCAGGAACTCGTCGCCCCCGTTGCGCCCCACGAATCCATAAGGGGTCGCAGCATCCGCCAGGATACGGGCAAACGCGACGATCAGGCGATCCCCTGCCGCGTGACCGAGCGTGTCGTTGACCCTCTTCAGGTTGTTCAGATCGGCTATGAAACACATCAGGTCGGGCAAGGGGGACATGCCGCGGTACTTTTCGATCTGGAGGTCGCAGGACCAGCGGTTGGGCAGAGAGGTCGTCGGGTCCCTGGTGGCCTTCTCCTTCAGGAATCTGTTCTGATACAGGAGCTGCATCGACTCGCACGCCTGCAGCAGAAAGCAGACGAGCAGCGCCCCCGCTACAGCGAGCAGGATCGTCCTCAGGGACAGGGTCAAATCGGCGTTCTGCTCCGAAAGGCGCTCCGCGATGCCGGTCAGGGTATCGGCGGTCTCGAAGAAGCTCTCGCTCAGATCGAACAGGGCTCCCGTCTCCCCAGTTCGCCGGGCCTCCCCGATGGCGGCCTCGAGCTCCCTCCATTGAGTCCGGACTCCCTCCAGGCCCCTTTGATAGGCAGGATCGGGAAAACCAAGCGGACCGTCCTCGCTCTGCCCTATCTCCAAGTCCTCGATGACCCTGTCGATCCTGGACTCCAGAGCGTTGTTTCTCCTCCCCGCCAGCTCCCATTTGACCAGCCTCTGCCCCAGGTCCCGGACGAGCCCCGCATGGTTGACGGTACGGGCGTTGCCCCGCACGACCTGGACGGAGGAAAACGAAAAAACGCTCATTACGGTCAGCCCCACAAAGAGGACGACGACGACAATATTTTTTCCGAATGCCTTTATGTTCTCTCTCCCCCTCACCGACTGTCCTCACCCACCCGCTCCCCAGTCGCAGCGCCCAGCCGGACGAACTATCCCTACAATAAGCCCCTTCTCCACAATTATAGAGGCCTTTACATAAAGACCTTTCCGCGACTTTTTGAGAAACACGCCACTTATATCCCAACGGAATGGGTCTGTCAACCGAAAATATCGGGACGAAACCGTTTGGCTATCCCGGAAGCACGTATTATAATGCCGGGTGCGGACCGGGCGGCGGACCCGTCCTCCGCCCAATAAAAGGAACCGTGAGGAAGGAGATGATTCGGATGGCAGCGGAGGTGCTGAGCCCCTCCATCGACATCCCGGAACAGATCTCGAAGGAGCTGAAGCTGACGGGCTCGCAGGTGCGGTCCGTACTGGCCCTCTTCGAGGAGGGATGCACCGTTCCCTTCATCGCCCGCTACCGCAAGGAGGCCACCGGCTCGCTGGACGAGACCGTCATCACCGCGATACGAGACCGGAGCGGCAGGATGGCCGAGCTCGAAAAACGCCGGGCCGCCATCCTCGAGTCCCTGGCCGAACGAGAGCTCCTGACCGACGAGCTCAGGAACTCCGTTCTGGGGGCCCGTACCCTGACGGCCCTGGAGGACGTCTACCTGCCCTGGCGTCCCAAGCGCAGAACGCGGGCCTCCATCGCCGCCGAAAAGGGGCTGAGCCCCCTGGCGGACCTGCTCCTGGACCAGTCAGAGACGCTCGATCCCTCGTCGGCGGCACGGCCCTTCGTCGACGAGACCAAGGGGGTCGCCTCCGCCGAGGAGGCGCTGGCCGGGGCCATGGACATCCTGGCCGAGCGGTTCAGCGAGGACCCCGAGGCACGTCAGGAGACGCGCCGTCTCTTCGCCCGCAAGGCCGTCCTCTCCAGCTCCTGCGTCAAGGGCAAGGAGGAGGAGGGGGCGAACTATCGGGACTACTTCGACTGGAGGGAGCCCGCCTCAGCGATGCCCTCGCACCGCGTGCTGGCGATCCTCCGCGGGGAACGGGAGGGTTTCCTGTCCCTGAGCGCCGTTCCTCCGGAGGAGGAGGCCCTCTCCATCCTCAAGCGCCGTTTCGTCCACGGGACGGGGCCGGCATCCCGCCTCGTTGCCGACGCCGCCGAGGACGGCTATCGGCGCCTTCTGAGGGGCTCCATGGAGAACGAGCTGCGGGGGGCCCTGAAGAAGCGGGCGGACGCCGAGGCGATCCGGATCTTCGCCGCCAACGTCCGCGAGGTGCTCATGTCCGCACCCATGGGACAGAGGGCGACGCTCGCCATCGACCCCGGCATACGGACCGGCTGCAAGGTCGTCTGCCTGGACCCCCAGGGCAACCTGCTGTACGACACCGTGATCTACCTCCACGCGTCCGAACGGCAGCGCGAGGCCGCAGCCGAGACGCTGCGCAGTCTGGTGGGACGCTACGCCATCGAGGCCATTGCCGTCGGCAACGGCACGGCGGGTCGGGAGACGGAGTCCTTCGTGCGCGGGCTCGGCCTTCCGCCCGAGGTCGTCGTCGCCTCCGTCAACGAGAGCGGCGCGTCCATCTACTCCGCCTCCGAGGCCGCGCGGCGCGAGTTTCCCGACCACGACGTCACGGTGCGCGGCGCCGTGTCCATCGGCCGCCGTCTGATGGACCCCATGGCCGAGCTGGTCAAAATAGACCCGAAGTCCATCGGCGTGGGACAGTACCAGCACGACGTGGACCAGAAGGAGCTCAAACAGGCTCTGGACGACGTGGTGATCCACTGCGTCAACGCCGTCGGGGTGAACGTCAACACGGCCAGCCCCGAGATCCTCTCCTACGTCTCCGGGCTGAACCGGCAGGTCGTCGCTCAGATCGTCAAGTACCGCGAGGCCAACGGCCCCTTCCCCAGCCGCGAGGCCATGAGGAAGGTCCCCCGTCTGGGCCCCAAGACCTACGAGCAGTCCATCGGCTTCCTGAGGGTCCTCGGCGGCGAGAACCCGCTGGACGCCAGCGCCGTCCACCCCGAGAACTATGGGACCGTCAGTCGGATGGCCCAGGCCCTCTCCTGCACGGTCGGGGACCTCATGACCTCCCCGGAGCTCAGGGCCCGCATCGAGCCCGAGCGCTTCGTCTCGGACACGGCGGGGCTGCCCACCCTCAGGGACATCCTCCAGGAGCTCGAAAAACCCGGGCGCGACCCCCGCGCCGCCTTCGAGGTCTTCGCCTTCGACCCCGACGTTCACGAGATCAAGGACCTTCGGGCCGGACAGGTGCTGCCGGGGATCGTGACCAACGTCACCGCCTTCGGGGCATTTGTGGACATCGGAGTTCACCAGGATGGGCTGGTGCACGTCAGCCGCATCGCCGACACCTTCGTCGAGAACCCTCAGGCCCACCTCAAGCCCGGACAGAAGGTCCGCGCAGCGGTCCTCGAGGTGGACGAGCCGCGCAGGCGCATCGCCCTGTCCCTGAGGAAATCGGACCTCGGGGAGGGGGCCGGAAGGGCGGCGCGGGACGGCGGCGCCCCGGGGACCCGGCGGCGAAGGGAACGGGACGACAAGCCCGACCTCTCGATGGGCTCCATCCTCCGCGAGCAGCTGAAGGAGGCGGAGCCCCAAAAGGCGCCCCCCAGGTCCCGCAGAGGGAACGGCTGACCGTGGAGCGCTTCGATACGATCGTCATCGGGGGCGGCCCTGCGGGGCTGATGGCGGCGGGACAGGCCGCAGCCGTCGGCGAGCGCGTCCTGCTGGTCGAGAAGAACGCCTCGCTGGGGGAAAAACTTCTGCTGGCCGGCAGGCGGCGCTGCAACATCACCAACGCGGAGCCGGACGTCACGGCGTTCCTCTCGCGCTACGGGGAGAACGGCCGATTCCTGCACTCGGCCTTCAGCCGCCTCGGACCGGCCCAAACCATCGAGTTCTTCAATTCTCTCGGGATTCGGACGGTGACGGAACGGGGGGGGCGGGTCTTCCCCGCCGAGGGCGGGGGACAGCGCGTTCTGGACGCCCTCCTGATCCTCTGCAAGAAGGGCGGGGTGCGCATCCTGAGGGAGTCGCCGGTCCGCTCGCTGAAGCTCAGGAACGGGCGCGTCGAGCGCCTCGTCACGGCGATCGAGGAGCTGGAGGCCGAGCGCTACATCGTGACGACGGGCGGAAAATCCTACCCCAGGACGGGGTCCACGGGGGACGGCTACCGCTTCGCGGCCCAGGCGGGGCATACGGTGGTGGAGCCGACCCCGGCCCTCGTCCCCGTCAGGACGCAGGAAACCTGGGTCAAGCTGGCGCGGGGCTACAACCTGCGCAACGTCCGCCTTACCGTGACGGTGAACGGGGAGAAGGCCGAGGAACGCTTCGGGGAGATGGAGTTCACGAACTTCGGGGTCAGCGGCCCCATCGTCATGGAGCTCAGCTCCCGCATCCCCGACTGGATGGCCAGGGGTACGGTGCGGTTTTCCATCGATTTGAAGCCGGCGCTGGATCTGCGGCAGCTCTCGGACCGCGTGGTGCGCGACTTCGAGAAGCACCACGACCGCCTCTTCGCAGGAGCGCTGCGTGATCTTGTTCCGGGGCCGCTCATCCCGCTGATCCTGGAGCTCTCGGACGTCCCATCGGACAAGCCCGCGGCCTACGTCTCCCCGGAGGAGCAATCGGACCTCGCGGCCCTGCTGAAGAACATCGTCCTGACCGTCAACGGACTCTGGGGCTTCAACCACGCCATCGTCACCCGCGGCGGGGTGTCCCTGAGGGAAATAGAACCCGGGACGATGCGCTCGAAGCTCTGCGACAACCTCTACTTTGCCGGAGAGGTCCTGGACCTGAACGGCCCCTCGGGCGGGTTCAACCTCCAGATCTGCTGGAGCACCGGATACGTGGCCGGGAGGGCCGGACATCCAGAAAAGGCGGCCCCTCCCGCCTGAGGGGAAGGGCCGCCTTTTCTCTCGTTCGTACGCTATCGCCGCTCAACGGGTTATGGCCTCCCGGGCCTCCCGGGCCTTCTGCACGATCTCCCGGCTGTCGAGCGTGGGGGTGTCCCCGTTCCGATAGAGCCACTTTCCGTTCACCATCGTCCCGACGACATCGGCGGAGCTCCCCGCATAGACGACGTACATCGCCAGGTTCTCCTCGTCCGCCCCGATGTAGTGCGGCCGGTCCAGGTCCACCAGGACGAGGTCCGCCACCCAGCCCTCTCGGATCATGCCCTTCCGGGTGAAGCCGAATGCCCGCGCCCCCTCGTAGGTCGCCATGCGCAGCACGTCCAGTGCCGGGACGCAGGTGGGGTCCCGGCCCACCCCTTTATGAAGCAGCGCGGCGGTCCGCATCTCCTCCCAGATGTCCAGGCGGTTGTTGCTGGACGCACCGTCCGTGCCGAGGGCAAGGCCGACGTCCCGGCCCAGCCACGATTGAAGGGGCATGACCCCGCTGCCCAGCTTGAGGTTGCTGCAGGGATTGTGGACCAGCGTCACATGGGAGAGGTCCAGACGCTCCGCACTGGACGGGTCCAGCCAGACCGCGTGGGCCAGCACCGTCCCAGGGGTCGAGAGCAGCCCCATCGCCTCGAGGTACCGCTCCGGGTCCATCTTGAGCTCGTCTCGGATGTAGTTCAGCTCCCACTCCGTCTCCAGGAAATGGAAGTGCACCCCCAGCCCGCGCTCCCGGGCCGTTCCGACGATCGCCTCCATATCCTCGACGGGAACGGTGTAGGGCGCGTGAGGCCCAAGCTGGACGGTCAACAGCCCCTCCCGCCCATGCCAGCGCTCCGCGAGCTCCAGGTTCTCCTTCAAAGAACGCTGCACCTTGCCGGGAGGCCCCGCCGTGATGCCGCGGCAAAGCGCCGCGCGGATGCCCGATTGCAGGGCCGCCTCGGCCACGCGATCCATCTCGAAGTACATATCGGCAAAGCAGGTCGTCCCACAGGCCAGCATCTCCAGGATGGCCGACAGGGTCCCCCAATAGATGTAATCGGACGTCAGCTTTTCCTCGACGGGCCAGATCTTCTTCTGCAGCCATTCCATCAGGGGCGCTTCCTCGCCGAGCCCCCTCAGGAGCGTCATGGCCGCATGGGTGTGCGCGTTGACGAAGCCGGGCAGCACGGCCATTCGCCCATGTCCGGCCACGACCTTGTCCGCCCCCGGCGGCGTCTCGCCGACATCCAGGACCTGGGCGATCCTTCCCTTGGAGACAAGCAGGTGCCCTCGCTTCGCCCGCTCCCCTCCACCGTCCAGCATCAGCACATCCTTGAACAGCGTCGCCATCTCGAATGCCTCCTACGGCCAGGCCTCTACTCTACCCAGCTTTTCATATACTCGACCTGCTCAGTCGTCATCCTGTCGATCTTGATGCCCAGTGCCGCCAGTTTCGACTCCATGACGGCGCGGTCCGTCTCCTCGGGCACGGCATACAGGCCGGGGGCCATCTTGTGGGTGTAGACGTGCAGTGCGGACTCCAGCTGGAGCGAGAAGCTCAGGTCCATGATCTCGATGGGGTGCCCGTCCGCGCAGGCCAGGTTCGTCAGGCGCCCCTCGCCCAGCAGGTTCAGCCTGCGGCCGTCCTTCAGGACGTAGGTATCGATGTTGTCGCGCAGATGCTCCACATGGTCCGCCAGGGCCGCGAGGTCCGGCTTGCTGATCTCCACGTCGAAGTGCCCCGCGTTGCCCAGCACGGCGCCGTTCTTCATCAGCTCGAAATGCTCCCTGCGAATCACATGGATGTTGCCCGTCAGGGTCAGGAAGATATCCCCGACCCGGGACGCCTGCTCCATGCTCATCACGTCAAAGCCGTCCATCAAGGCCTCGCAGGCCTTGTGCGGATCGACCTCCGTCACGATCACCCTGGCCCCCAGCCCGGCCGCCCGCATGGCGACACCGCGCCCGCACCAGCCGTAGCCGACCACGACGACCGTCTTGCCCGCCACTACCATGTTCGTGGTGCGGACGAAGCCGTCCCACACCGACTGCCCCGTCCCGTAACGGTTGTCGAACAGGTACTTGCTAAGCGCGTCGTTGACCGCGATCATGGGGAACTTCAGAACGCCCTCGTTCGCCATGGCCCTCAGGCGCTTGACGCCGGAGGTCGTCTCCTCCGATCCTCCCAGGATGCCCGGGATCAGCTCCGGCATCTCCTGGTGAATCGTGGCCACGAGGTCGGCCCCGTCGTCCACGATGACGTTCGGTTTATATCCCAGGACGGTGCGCACGTAGCCGAAGTATTCCTCGGTACTCATGCCCCGGTGGCTGTAGACGCGCACGCCCTTGTCCGCGAGGGCCGCGCAGATGTCGTCCTGGGTGGACAACGGATTGCTTCCGCAGGCGGCGACCGTCGCCCCCAGATGGGAGAGGGTCAGCAGCAGATTGGCCGTCTTCGCCTCCAGATGAAGGCATGCGGCAATCGTCGCCCCCCTGAAGGGCTGCGCATCCTTGTACTTGTTGTACAGGAACTGAAGCGACGGCATGTACTGCCAGGCCCAAACAATTTTGTTCCAGCCGTGCTCCGCCAACGCCATATCCGCAACGTGATACTTCTCCAATACGATCCCTCCACAGTCAAAAATCCGGAAAAAACTTCATGGGGGCTTCGCCCCCATCCCCCCACCCAGGGGACTCGTCCCCTGGGAACCCCGAATCAAAAAAGCTCCTCAAGAAAAACTGTAGGGCGGGCGGAAGACCCCCCGCTCGGTCACGATGGCCGCGATATAGCGGGCCGGGGTCACGTCGAAGGCCGGGTTCCAGATCTTCACGGCATCGGGCACGCGCTGCCCGTTGGGCAGACCGCGCATCTCCTCCTCCGACCGCTCCTCGATCGGAATGCCCGATCCGTCGGCCAAGGTAAGGTCAAACGTGCTCCAGGGCGCAGCCACGTAAAAAGGGACCCCGTGCGCCGCAGCGAGCACCGCCAGGGCATAGGTCCCGATCTTGTTGGCCGTGTCCCCGTTGGCCGCGATACGGTCCGCCCCCACGATGACGGCATCAATCCGCTTCGCGCGCATCAGGGCCCCGGCCATCCCGTCCGCGATCAGGGTGACGTCGAACCCGTCCCGGGCCAGCTCCCAAACAGTCAGGCGCGCCCCCTGCAGAAGCGGGCGCGTCTCGTCCGCATAGACGCGAACGGTCTTTCCGGCCTCCCGGGCCGAACGCAGCACCCCCAGCGCGGTCCCATGTCCACCGGTCGCAATGGCCCCGGCGTTGCAGTGGGTCAGGACCACGACCGTCTTCGGAAGCAGCTCCGCCCCGTAGGCACCCATCCTCCGGTTCGCCTCGATGTCGGCCTCATGGATCCGAAAGGCCTCGTCCAGCAACAGACCCGAAAACCCCTCCCCCTCCGAAGAAGGCCCCGCCTCGAGAATCGCGCGCATCCGGTTCAGTGCCTCGAAAAGATTGACCGCCGTGGGGCGTGTCCGCTTGAGGCGCTCGATCGCCTCAAGGACCGCAACGCGGCCGCCGTCAGCCGCCAGGACGACGCCGTAAGCGGCGGCGATCCCTATGGCCGGGGCCCCGCGCACCGTCATGTTCTCGATGGCAAGCGCAACATCCTCGACGGCACGGCAGACGACATAAGCCTCCCTGCCCGGAAGGGCGCGCTGGTCCAGAAGCCTCAGCGCCCCATCCTTCTCAATCCATTCGACCGACTCGATCGTCCTCAAGGACGTTCCTCCTTCACATCGTCCGCCGCGCACTCCACCCTGCCGTCGGCGAACCGGACCTCCAGCCTGTCCCCCCGGGAGACCTCCCGCACCGAAATAAGCCTTCTGCCATCACGCTCGCAGGTCACGAACCCCCGCGCCAGGGACCCCAGCGGGGAGAGGGCGTCCAGGGAGGCCGAGCGGACAGACAGGGCGTTCCTCGCCTCCGACACACAGAGCCGCATCCCGGAGAAGAGGCGCAGGGAACGGGACGAGAGCTCCGCCTCCGCCGCTCCCAGACGACGGGAGACATGGGAACGCAGAGCCTCGAGAAAATCGCCGCAGCGCTTTTCCCCCTCCGCGAGTCGCCGGCGGACGGCCCCAACCATATGGGAACGGACCAACACCAGACGATCCAGGATCTCTCTTCGGTCGGGAAAGACCAGCTCCGCCGCAGCGGAGGGCGTCGAGGCACTCAGGTCGGCGGCCAGGTCGCACAACGTCTCGTCGATCTCGTGCCCAACGCCACTCACGACGGGGACCGGGCAGGAACGCACGGCGCGGACCACGCGTTCGTCGTCAAAGGGGACCAGGTCCTCCCGGCTTCCTCCGCCGCGCACCAACAGAACGCAATCCAGCCGCTCCAGAAGCGCGACACGCGCAAGGGCGCGGGCGATCTCCTCCGGCGCCTCCGAACCCTGGACCTGAGCCGGGATGACCAACACCTCGCAGAGCGGATAGCGCCGCGAGGCGATGCGCAGGACATCCCTCAGGGCCGCCCCGGTCGCGGAGGTCACGATGGCCGCACGCTCGGGGTAGGCGGGAATGGGGCGCTTCAGCTCGGGGCGGAAGAGCCCCTCCTGGGTCAACCGTGCCTTCAGCTCCTGACGGGCCCTGTCGATGGCCCCAGCCCCAACGGGGATTATGCGCTTCGCATAGAGTTGGTAAACGCCCCTCTGGGGGTAGACGCCTACGCTCCCCTCCACCAGCACGCTGTCGCCGTTTTCGGGCCAGCGGGGAAGGAAGCCCGCGTACTGCTTGAAGATAGCGCAAGCGACCCTGCTCTCCCTCCCAAGAAGCGTGAAGTAGCAATGGCCGCTTGTGTGTCGTTTGAACTCAGCGATCTCGCCCGCCACGATCAGGGACTTGAGCATGAGGTCCGAGAGGAAAAGCCCCTGGACGTAGAGGGTCAGTTCATCAACGGTCAGCTGGGAGCGTTCCGGCCTCCGAGGGGCCATGGTCCTGTCCTTCCCCGCGCTTTTTCCCCGCGTTTTTTCTATCCCGCTCCGACTCCGGGATCAGGTGCCGGACCACGCGCGCCAAAACGCCGTTGACGAAACGCCCCGAGTCCTCGGTGCCGAAGGTCTGTGCGATGTCTACGGCCTCCGATATCGCAACGGCGAAGGGCACGGAGCGCTCCAGGAACCCCTCGAACACGGCAAGGCGGAGTACGGCGCGATCCACGGAGACGATACGATCCGGTCGCCATCCCGTAATCACGCGCAGAAGGACGGTATCCAACTCGTCGCGGCGCGTCCAGGCCCCTCGGGCCAGGAATCGCAGATACTCCTTGACCTCGGTGGGCTCGGACTCCGCAACGCCCCCCTCGCCGCAAAAAAGATCCAGGGCCCCATCGGCGCTCCGGTCGGACCGATTGCCCAGAGAATACAGGAGCTGGACCGCGAGTTCCCGGGCGCGGCGCCGAGCCTGTGCCATCCGAGTATGGGACAAAAACTACCTCCTATCGGCAAAAGGGACAAAGGACCTCTGCCTCGAAAGGAGGAAGGACGCCCCCTTCGCCAGAAACCAGGCCGACGTCCCCCAGAAAACGGTCCAGAACAGACCGCGCCAACCAGCGAGAAAGACCAGCGCAACGGCAGAGGACAAGGCCATCCACGCCCAGGGACTCCGATACAGGGCGGAACGAATTTCGCACCATTCCTCCTCCGGGCTCCCCTGGCTCGACCAGATGACGGAGGAAGCGATACCCAAAGGCTTCATGACGGCATTCAAACGGTTTTCCACCTTGCTTTCGAGGACTCCATCCTTCGAGGAGAGCACCAGGGTCATCAGTGCCGTCTCCCCATCCTCCAGGACAAAGCTGCAGAACCGGGATTTGCGCGTCAGGAATCGGCGGATAAAGTCCGCCATCCCGTCATACGATACCCGGATACTGCCATGCGGTGTTCGCTTCCACAAAAAGTACACGATGACATCACTCCCGGAAAACGAAAAAATACCTGTGGTCATGAAAAAACGCCCCGGTACGAAATTCAAGAAAGGACAGGAAAGGACAAATGGCGCACTCTATCCTGCGCGGCCCGTCTCACAATCTCCCTTTACGCTTCTTGATGCCCCTCCTCCTGGAGCGCTTCCTCCCCAGTTTCCTCGTCGGAGTGGGAGGAAACCGCCTCTTCCTCCGTCTCCTCAGGAAGGATAGGCTCGTCCGCATAAATTCCCTGGACGTTGATATTGACGGAACTGACGGTGTAGCCCGTATAACGCTCCAGGTTGGCCTTGATCTTCTCCTGGACGTCCCAGGCCAGGTCGGGAATGCGCTGCCCGTATTTGACCAGGACATAGGCCTCGACAGAGATGGAGGGGACCTTTCCCTCCTCGACGGCGACCCGGACTCCCTCGCCGGCCTTGCGGCCAAGGCCGAACTTGGACGCGATGCCCGTATTCGTGGTCTGGATGTTGGGGATGCCCTGGATCGTCTTTCGCGTCAGCTCGACGATCACCTCCTCGGAGATATGGACGCTGCCCTCAAAGCGCGCCCCTGGGGAAGCGCTCACATCCTTGACGTTCTCCTGAGTCTGATCCACTCGAAACCCTCCCTTTTCGGTCAAGCCGTGCGGTCGATCTCCTCGCCGCACCCCGGACAGATGAGCTTGTCCTCCTCCTTGCCCTCCTCATAGCGATAATAGAAGGAGTAGGCACAGGACGGACAGGTTACGGAGATATAGCTCTCCGACGACGACTCCTCATCATCATCCGCATCGTCATAATCCTCGTCGGATTCCAGGCCGACGGACCGCTCCAGCTCGTACACGGCGTCGTGCAGCTCGTAGATCTCGTCCGCAAGCTCCTCGCCCGCCTCCCGAACGCCTTCGAGCTGCCGCGAATGTTCTTCGATCTCCAGAGACAGAGCATCCAGCGCCTCGGCCACGGCGGTATACACCTTCGTATTCCGCTCCTCCGGTTCCATGCAATCCAAAAGACCCCTCAGGTAGGCAATCCGCTCCCTGGCGTTCAAATCCTCCGCCCCCCTCCCCCAAAAGCCGATTCTCAAGTTGGTAAAAGGCCCTCCCCGCGATTCCCGAGAAAGGGAACCGCGGCAGAAAGTCCTCTCCTCTTATTTTTTGGCCCTTTCAAGGTAGAGCCCTGAACGGGTATCGACGACAACCTCCTCGCCGGGCTCAACAAACACGGGGACCGTGACGACGAGGCCGGTCTCCAGCGTTGCCGGCTTCCCCCCGCCCGAGACCGTATCCCCCTTGAAGCTGGGCGGGGTGTCCACGACCTTGAGCACGACGCTTTTGGGCAGCTCAATCCCCATGATCCTGCCCTCAAAGACCTCGAGCTGGATCTCCATATCCTCCACCAGGTACTTGGTGGCCTCCCCCAGCACCTCCGGAGAAAGGGTCAGCTGATCGTACGTCGCCAGGTCCATGAAGACGTAGTCCTTGCCATCCTTGTAACTGTACTGGGCGGGCTTGTCCTCGTAGATGATCCGCTCGAACTTCTCCCCCGGCTTGAAGGAGTTCTCCACCGTGGCCCCCGACTCCACGTTGCGCAGCTTGGTGCGGACGACGGCCCCGCCGCGCCCCATCTTATGATGATCGTAGTCCACGATCTCCCAGATGCCGTCCTGCCAACGGAACTTCAAGCCTACGTAAAAATCGGTGGTGTCCACTACCTGAGCCATCAACATTCCTCCATTTTTGCCGCGTCTTGCCGCGAAAGAGCTGGAAAATCTCTGAAGCGCCGCTAAAAACAAAAACACATGCTTTCTCAAGATATGAGGCAAAAATCTCCAGCGCTTCCCTAAAAATCAACATGAGGGCTTTCTGGATAAAATCAGCGTTTCCCTTTCTTTATTATACCTCATGGTCAAGATTGACAGAGACGAGATGCAAATAGAAAGGACGAGGGAGAGTCGCCCATCCGGCGCCTCCCCCTCATCCTCGCGTTTGCGTTTCTATCCAGGAAATAAAACAGGAAAACAAAGGGCTTGTGGGGTCTCAGCGCTTCGTCAGGACAACCTCCTGTTCCACCGCCACATCCGGGGTCTCCAGGATATGGGGCACTACGAGCATGACCACCTGGGTCTTGTTGCGCTCCTTGTAGCGATAGGTGAAGAGCTCCCCAAGAATGGGAAGCTGCCCGAGCACCGGAATACGGACACGGCGGTTCGTTCGATTGTCCCGGAAGAGCCCGCCCACGACGAAGGGCTCGCCGTCCCGGACCCGCACCTGGGTCGATACCGAGCGCGTGGAGGTCCTGGGCATCTGCTCTCCCGTGCTCCCCGTGATCATCTCTATCACCTCGCCCGTCTCTATCTCGAGTTTGATCGTCATGAATCCGTCGCGACCGATCCTGGGGGTTATCTTGAGCTGGGGTCCAACGGTCTGAGTGGACCAAGTCGGGTTTCCGGAGTCGTCGCGCTCGGAGATATAGGGGTAGTCCTCCGTCAGTCTGACCTCGGCCTCCTCGCCGTCCAGCGTGATCACGGAGGGGTTGGCCAGGGTCTTACCCTGCCCCTTTGTCTCCACGGCCCGGAAGGCCACGTCGAACTCGCGCCAGATGCCGTGCATCGGTGTAGCCAATCCTGTCCTCCCCGGCACAAAGGTCTTCTCCGACGGCTCCGTGAAATTGCGCCCCAGACGGTTGTCATCGATGTAGCCGCCCCGTCCGCCCCCCTGGCCGGTATAGCTGAACCACCAATGATTGTAGACCGCGTTCAGCGCCGTCTCCACATCCAGAGTCGCCCCATCCGAGAACTCCAGGATCTTCGCCTGGAGCATGATCTGTTTACCGGGACGGTCAAGCTTCTGTAAAAGGGCCGCAATCTCCGAAAGCTTAAAGGGGTTGGATGTCACATAAAGCGCCCGCAGACGGGGATCGACGACCATACGGTCGGCCGGCATCTTCGTCAGGTTCACCAAAAGCGCCTGCAGGGCCACGGGATCGGCGTAGGCGATATTAAAGGTACGCGTCTCCTCGTTTCCGGAGATCTTGGCAAGACCATCGACCGTCCCGACGGCGATCGTGTCCTTCCCCACCATGTGGTAGGAGATGTCGTAGGTCTTCATCAGGTAGGCAAAGGCCTCGCTCAGGGGGACGTTCTTGAGCGTCATGGTCACCAGGGCCGGAGGAAGGGAGGGATCGATGATGATGTTCTTCTTCAGGTGCGCCCCCAGCATGCGGAAGACGTCCCGGAGCTCCGTATCCCGAAGGTCCAGGGTTATCGGGGTCATACTGGCAAAAGGCCCCGTCGGGACCGGCTTTTTTACGACAACCCTCGTCGCGGCCGGCTCTTGGACTATCTTTTCTGCTTTTGCGGAGGTGATGAAACGCAGAGTATAGGAGTCCGCAGGCGCGACGCCGCGCATCGACCGGAGCTGCAGGGGGCTCTCCGCGGTCATCTCGATGACGACGTCCCGGGAGACCTGGAGAGTACTGACACTGGAGAGCATCGGAACCGTCACGGAACGGTCGGTCAAATCGGAGGCATCCAGGCGTACCTCCTTAAAGGTTATCCGTACACGATTCACATTGAAGATGGTCTCGGGCTCGGGCAGCCCCTTCCCTTTGAAGCCGACGACGACCTCCGCATCGCCGATCGGATACATCTCGACATCCGCCAGGACCGGCAGCCCCGCAAGTGCATCCCCGTCCTTCCGGTTCCCGGCGGCAAAGACCGGGCAACAAAAGGCTGCGATCGAGAAAGACAAAAACGCTGCCCATAGGATCCTGGAAATCATTCGTCTCATCATTTCCTCACTCCTCGTCAAAAGCCAGGGGCGATATCCCAGTTCTTGCCCGCCCATCGGACGACAACCTTATCGGCGACAATTTTAACGATACGCCCCTTCTTCCCCATAAAAGTATCGCCCTGGCGGACGATCATTCCCGACCCCAGCCCCGCTATATCCATGACGGCCTTACGTTCCTTGCCCAAGATCATGATAGCGCGGACCACAATGTCGGGCGGAGGTTCGAGGACAACATCAACCTGCGGTAAAACGGGCCCCTCACCGCTTGGGACCTCCACCCACTTTGTCGGATCATCGAAGATGTTCTTATTCAGATCCTTCATGGACCGCGCCCAGACAAAACTGTTCGAACGCAGCGCCGAGGCGGATCGAACCTGTTCAATCATGGCATCCAGACGACTCTTGTCGGACTCCACGGTCTGAGGCGTCGTGGAGGGAACGAAGTCCTTCGTCTGCCCCAACAGCTGCATCTCATAACAACGATATCCCGCTCCAAGCGTGCCCAACAGGAACAATAGGAAAAACAAAAGACGGACGCCCCTGGCCGATCCTTCGTTGTCAACCCCCGTGAGCTTGTTCCATGCGGTACCCCAAGCTTCCCGCCATCCCATCTGGTTCGCCATAGTCCCACCCTCCTAAGGTTTGGGAGCGACGATGGCCTCCACCGTCACATCGGCCTGGACCCAGCCCCGAAGGGCCTCCGAGGAGGACCCCGCGGACTTATCGGCCCCCAGGGTGAGGGTGGACACCCTCACCGTCGTCGGGAGGTTGCGCCATGCCGCCAGAACCTGCATCAATGCGTAATACTCCCCCCGCACCGTCATCGCTATGGCGCTGACGCCCTCTGAATTCACACCCTGCTGACGGGTGGACATGATCTCCACCGCGTTGTTCTGCACAACCTGTTGGACGTCGGAGTAGAAGGCCATCTCGTTCAGGGCCACGTTGACGCTGTAGCTCTCGAGCTCCTTGAACGCATTGGTAAAGACGGTCTTCTGAGCCACCAGCGCCTGCGTGGCGCTCTCCAGGTCAACCCGCTGCTGCTCCAGCTCATCGGCTCGGGCATGAAGTTCGTTCAGGCGTCCCCCCAGGTAATAGACAGCGCCGCCGACCCCCGCGCAAAGGAGGAAAAATAACAGCCCCAACACCGCAACTTTGTTGTCCTTCATTGACGTCCTCCCTCGGGGACCCCCTGCCCAAAGGGACGAGCGACCAATGTAAGGGTAAAGGACACCCGTCCCGTCTTCTCGTCCTTTTTCGTGGAGGGCATGGTGACCGTACTGAAGAGCCCACTGCCGCTCAGCCCATCCGTCAAGGCGATGATCTGCTCCTCCGTCGCCGCCGAGGCATCGACCGTTACGGTATAGAAGACTGTTTTATCCTCCCTTGCGCCCGAGACGAATCGTATGGAATTTGCCCCAACGCCCCGCTCCATGTGTGCCTCCAAGGCGTTCAGCACCTCCAGGGTCGGGGGTTCGCTCTGCATGATCTCAAGGGTCTTCCTGAACTGCCCTTCCTGCTCCTTCAAGCGAGTGATCTCGGCGGTCAGAGCCGTACGGCTGACCTCGAGGTCGGCGATCTCCCCCTCCGTTATCTCGATTTGCGACTGCAGATCCTGAGTTTCAAGGAAGGCCAAAACGATATAATAGCCACTGCTTGCAAAGAAGGCCAGCAAAAGCAAAACGGCCAGAAGACGAACGAAATTGAAAGAATGACGCTTGCGCTCCCGCTCCAAATACTCTGCGGGCCGGAGGTCGAATTGAACCCTCATAGCAGATTCCTCAGAGCGAGTCCAAAGGCCGAATCATACCCTGGAACGCTGCCCAAGGGCGACGTCGTGCCCCAGGTAGACCAAACATCGGAGATGGAGACATTGACGGATACCCCGGCCTCCAGGAAGGACTTCAACTTCGGGTTGTTTCCGATGCTGCCGCCCAGGATCAAATTGTGGATCTCGATTCCCCGATACTGGTTGCCGGCGAAGATCATCGTGTTCTGAACGTCCTTGAGGATAGGCATCAAATCCGTCTCGGAGTTGCGGCGTTCGGGTTGCACCAGGTCTATCAGTGTGGACCGATAGAGAATGCCGTTATCCCGGTACCCCAAGATAATATGCGTCACCTCCGGCTCAACACCGACGACGAAATAGGCGTCGTCACGAGCACGTGGTCCAATGGAGGCCCGAAAGAACGCAACATTCATGGGCTCGACGGCCGCAATCGGGATACCGGCGCGCTCGGCCGTTCTCAAAAGATCACGCATATAATCCAACTTGCATGTGGCCACCAAGACCGTCGATTTGGCCGAAGCATCCCGAGCCGGGACCTCTACCTCGGTGATATCGGCGGCCGACTCGGCCCAGGGATAGGGAAAATATTTCTCGAATTCAAGGGACAGTGCATCGCGAATATCCCCCAGCGGCATCCTTGGATATTCGACCAAACGCAAGGTCACATCTCTTGAAGGGACCCCCAAAATTATAGGGGACGTAAACTTCCCCACCTGGGATTTGAGGTCTTCAAAAGCCCTCTCCATCATCCCCACCTTCTGCAGCGATTCCTTAACGACGCCCCCTGCAGGTACAGGGACAAACTCCTGCCTCGTTACGCGCAGTCCCGCTCCATTGCGTTCCAGTTCAAGGTAACGTAAGGAGTCCTCGTGCAGGGCCAGCCCTGCGAATCCTCCCCGAGCCTTTTTCCCCGAAAGCAATATACCGCCTCCTCCCACAGTAAGGGCTTCAACCCTCTCCTTATTAATCCGCTACTTTATTATACTTGGATGTACAATCTAAATGCAACAGTCGGGGGTGAGAGGAGATAAAAAAGGCTCACATAAGCAGACGGCCAACGAACGCAGTGATAAGTAGGCGACCAACGAGCAACGCGAGTTGTGTCGATCACTTAGCTTTTTCACCAGTTGTGCCGGTTCGCTTAGGAGCTTCATCAAGTGGCAGTTATTCGCGGTAAATAAGTTTTTCGAGCACAAACAGCGAAGGAGACTGATACCTAGGGAAGCGCTGATTAAATCATAGTTTATTTTATTTAAAAGAACGATCCAAG
>NZ_CAUUWA010000008.1 GCF_963548695.1 uncultured Fretibacterium sp. | reverse complement strand
AAGCATACGATGAAAGTCCAGATCATTGCCGACGCTTCGACTCGGGATGTTCTTTAAAAATTTGCTTTGCGTTTCTCTTTGGTTTGCGGCATATATAATTTTCAACATGGTTAGAGGACAGGTCTATAGTTCTTGCTTCTTCTATCTTGGTCATATATGTAACTCCTTAAGATTTCATCGCAGGACTGTTCTGAGGTATCATGAGACGCAATCAACGATTTACCCAATTCCCCGATCGTGGTAAGGGAGGGCACTGGCATAGAATTGATTTCAGTTGAATTAACCTGTGTAGAACCATTTAAGATTCTGTAATAGCTATCATACAAAGTCGAGTTGAAAAGTACATAAAGGCCATACACAATACACTCTGAAAGCTCTTTCATGCCCCCGATAAAATTGATTTTGTTCTGTGTGCTGATCTTACTATATCTTGGATATTTCCTTGACAGGTAAACGCCACATTGCAGCCTACGTCTTTCCTCTTTTGCAGTAAAACGTTTTACGAAGAGATAGTTTACGTTATCTTGCAGAAGCCCGGGCTGATCAGTCACGATGTATTCACATTCCTTGCCAATCGGAAAAACAACACGCCCATCTTTGATATGCTGGGAATAGAATAACGGCACAGCTTCTTCTTCGTCTTGATTTCTTAAGGCATCCCTATTTCTAAAATCAACTGTAAGTCCTGTCTTCATGGGAATACCAAGCTTTGGCAACGTGTAATGCCAGTTATTCAGTTTTTCGAGTGTGTCTGCCTCTTTGGGGTTGGTGACCAAGTAGACGTATTTATCTGCCCCCGAGACTACAGTATCATAAGGTGCATCGAATACTGTTATTTCAGAAAAGTCCCTATTGGTTCTCGTAGTTGTGATACGAATATGGCTTGGGGGTACCTCCGCTTTTCTTACCTTCATGTAAGGTGGATTTCCGATAATCATGTCGAACTTGTCCGCATTCGGATTTGCTCCCAACATACAGTTATAATCAACCATCTGGCTAAGGATATAGTTATCGGTTATAATTTTATAAGAAATAGCCTTTGCAGCCCGCTTACAAGTCCACTCCAAATTTGAGCGTAACAGATCAATGATATTGGAGTCGTTTTCATAACATACCAATTCTATAGAGTCAATTGCGGCAATCGACTCCAACCTTTCAAGGAGCGCTATGGAAAGAATACCGGACCCCGCTCCGGGATCAAGAATAGTAAGGGAACCGCGGTCTTGGGGAATGACAAACAACCCGGCCATAAAAATAGCAGTCTCCTTACTTGTAAAGAACTGCCCATACCTCTTCCTTTTGGCTTTTGGCATACGGTTGATATATCCAGTTGTCGCCGTATAGCCGTATAAACGTAATCAATCATTTTCATCGTTCGTAAACTCCACTACATCACGATACTGCAATCCAAGGCAGCATATAAGGAAACGCTGATTTAATCCATGAAGCACCCCGGTGGTGCCCCAGCTTGCCTGTTTTGAGAAAAAATCTTGCCGGGGCCGCCACTACCCTCAGAGGGGAGCCTTCCAGCTGCCGCTCGCTTTGCTTGCGGGTCGATCAGTCTCACGATAGCGGCGTGGGGCATTGGGGCGAGGGCGTGGCGTGCGGCCGACTTACGGGAACCGTCAGGTTCCCGGCGTCGCAGCCGCCGCCCTGTTGCCCCAAGGCACCGTTGCCGTGGGGCAACCCCATGTTAATTTTTAGGGAAGCGCTGGAAATTTTTGCCCATAGATGTTTTGCATGTTTCCCTTTAGAAAAATATGCGCTTTTGTTTTAATCAGCACTTCCTTAGCGCTTCCTCGGCTCATCCTCGAAAGACCAGCCCCGCGAACGGGAGGTCGTTCAGCCGGAAAAGGCGGTGCGATACACCTCGTCCTGTTCCGGGAAATGCGTGACATAGCCGATCGGAATCCTGTTTCCCGTCGCCTCGATGACCGCTCTCGCCCCGTCCTCGCCGAAAGCGCCGCAGAGCTCTATGCAGCCGACGCCCTCGCGCTCCAACCTGAGCGCCTCCTCCTTCGCCTCCCCTATGCTCGCGACGCCGACGATACGGGCCGTACCGTCATGGATCGACGCCCTGTCCGCCTCGATGTTAAAATCTCCCATAATCAGAAATGCAAATTTCATGATACCCTACCTCCAATTCATTCCCACTCGATCGTCGCGGGCGGCTTCGAGGTCACGTCCAGCACCACGCGGTTGATCCCGCGCACCTCGTTGCAGATGCGCCTGGCCGTCACGTCCAGCACCTCCGGCGGGATGCGCACCCAATCGGCCGTCATGGCGTCCTGGGAGTTCACCGCACGGAGCGCCAGCACCTCGTTGTAGGTGCGGCCGTCCCCCATCACGCCGACCGTCCGCACGGGGAGCAGAACGCAGAAGGACTGCCAGATTTTTTCGTAGAGCCCCGCCCGTTGCAGCTCCTCGCGAAAGATAGCGTCTGCGGCGCGCAGCGTGTCGAGGCGCGGCCTCGTGATTTCACCAAGACAGCGCACCGCGAGCCCCGGGCCCGGGAAGGGCTGCCGGTTCACGATCGCGTCCGGCACGCCGATGAGGCGCCCCAGCTCCCGAACCTCGTCCTTGAAGAGATCCCGAAGCGGTTCCAGCAGGCGGAGCTTCATCTTCTCCGGCAGTCCGCCCACGTTGTGGTGCGACTTGATGAGTACCGAGCCCTTCTTGCTGCCGCTCTCGATGACGTCGGGGTAGATCGTGCCCTGCAGGAGCCAGTCCACGTGGCCGACCTTCGCCGCCTCGGCGTCGAACACCTCGATGAAGAGGCCCCCGATGATCCTTCGCTTTTTCTCCGGGTCGGTCACCCCGGCCAGCTTGCCCAGGAAGAGCTCCGAGGCATCCACATGGTGGACCGACAGCCCCAGCCCGTTGTAGGACTCCATGACCTGACGGGCCTCGCCCAGGCGCACCAGCCCGTGGTCGACGAAGATGCACTCCAGCTGAGGGCCGATGGCCCGATGCACCAGCGCGGCGGCGACGCTCGAGTCCACGCCGCCCGACAGGCCACAGACGACGCGCCCGTCCCCGACCCTCTCGCGGATATCCGCCACGGCGTCCTCGACCCAGTCCCCCAGGTTCCAGTCCCCCCTGCATCCGCAGACCTCGAACAGGAACTGCCTCAGGATTTGCGTCCCCTGCCGGGTGTGGACGACCTCCGGGTGGAACTGGAGGCCGAAGCATCGGCCCTCCTCGTCCTCCATGGCGGCGATGACCCCGTGGGCCGTCTCCGCCGTGACCCGGAACCCCGGTGGCGCCGCGGCGACCCGGTCTCCGTGGCTCATCAGGACCTCCAGGTTGTCGGCGAGGTCCCCGAAGAGGGCGGACTCCCCGCGCCGTTCTATGGGCGTGACCCCATACTCCGGACGCTCGCCCGACGCGACGGTCCCACCCCGCACCTTCGTCATGAGCTGCATCCCATAGCAGATCCCAAGGATGGGGACCCCCAGGTCGAAGAGACCCTCGTCGACGGCGATGGCCCCAGGCTCGTTGACGCTGTCCGGGCCGCCGGAGACGATGACTCCCAGCGGGGCGAGCTCTGCGACGCGGCTTCGGGGGGCATCCCACGGCAGTACGACGCTGTGGATGTGCAGCTCCCGAACCCTCCGCGCGATCAGTTGGGTAAACTGCGATCCGCAGTCTATGATGACGATGTTTTCCAAGGGACTCTCCCTCCTCGAGACGTATACTCCATTCCAATTTCCAGATCGCTTGTAGACGAGGCGGCTTTTGCGAGCCGAAGCGAGGGCGTACACAACAGTACGTCGAGCAAGGCGAGCAAAAACTACGAAGTATGCAAGTGATTTGGAATTGGAATCACTCCACGGTGACGCTTTTGGCCAAATTCCTCGGCCTGTCTATCTCCCGCCCCATCAGGTACGCCAGGTAGTACGCGAAGTACTGCAGCGGGATCACCGTCAGGAACGGCGTCAGCTCGTCCTCCGTCCCCGGGACGAAGATGCAGTCGTCCGCGAAACGCAGCACATCGGGGTCGCCCTCCGTTGCGACGGCGATGATCGGGGACCTCCGGGCCCGGGCCTCTTGGACGTTGGACAAGGTCTTCTCGAAGATGCGGTCTCGCGGCAGCAGGGCCACGACGGGCATCGTCTCGTCCAGCATGGCGATGGGGCCGTGCTTCATCTCCCCCGCGGAGTGGGCCTCGGCGTGGACGTAGGAGATCTCCTTCAGCTTCAGGGCCCCCTCCAGCGCCACGGGATAGGACGCGCCGCGGCCGATGAAGAGGAATCCGCGGGCCTCGAGCCGGCGCTCCGCGACGTCCTTGAGCGAGCGGCTCCGGACGATGAGCTCCTCCACCTTGAGGGGCAGGAGCTTCAGCTCCCCGGCAAGCCGGGACTCGTCCTGCGGCGAGAGCCTCCCGCGCCGCTTCCCGATCCAGAGGGCCAGCAGGGTCAGGGCCGCAAGCTGCCCCATGAAGGTCTTCGTAGCGGCGACCCCGATCTCCGGTCCCGCGCGCAGCTCGAGGAAAGTGCCGACCTCCCGGGCCAGGGACGACCCCGCGACGTTCGTCACGGCCAGACAGCGCGCCCCCTTGGCCCTGGCCCCCCGGGCCGCGGCCAGGGTGTCCGCCGTCTCCCCGGACTGGGAGACGAACACCGACAGCGTCGACGGGTCGCAGACGGCGTCGCCGTACCGGTACTCCGACGCCGTCTCCACGCGGAGGTCCAGCCCCGTGAAGCGGTCGAAGAGCCCCGCCGTCGCCAGCGCGGCGTAGTAGGACGTTCCGCAGGCGATGAGCTGGACGCGCCGCAGCGAGGCCGCCTTCTCGTCCGTCAGGGGGACCTCCGCGCTCAGGTCGATGGAGCCCTCCGTCAGGCGCCCCGCTAGGGTACGCCGCAGCACGCCGCCCTGCTCCTCGATCTCCTTGAGCATGAAGTGCGGGTACATCCCCTTGGAGGCCATCTCGGGGTCCCAGTCGACCGTGCTCAGCTCGGCCGGGAGCGGACGGCCCTCGAAGTCCGACAGGGCTATTCCCTTCGCCGAGAGCTCGGCAATCTGGTTATCCTCCAGGAAGAGGATGTCGTGGGTATAGGGGAGCAGCGCCGTCGCGTCCGACGCGCAGAAGGCCTCTCCCTCCGCGGCCCCGAGGATCAGAGGGGGCCCCTTGCGCACGCAGTAGAAGCGGTCCGGCAGGTCGGTGAACAGGACGACGAAGGCGAAGGAGCCCCGAAAGCGCCGGCACGCTCCGCGCAGGGCCTCCTGGGGGTTGCCGCCGTTGAGGGCGTAGAGCCGGGCGATGAGGCAGACCGCGACCTCGGTATCGGTCTCGGAGAGAAAAGCGACGCCCTGAGCGCTCAGTTCCTGCCGGAGCTCGTGAAAGTTCTCCACGATGCCGTTGTGGATGAGGACAACCTTTCGGTCCGGGTCGGCGTGGGGGTGGGCGTTCTCGTCGGTGACCCCGCCGTGCGTCGCCCACCGCGTGTGCCCGATCCCCACGCTGCCCTCCAGAGGGGTGGTCTCCAGCTTCGCCTTCAGGTTGGCCACGCTGCCCACACACTTCACCATGCCCAGGCCCTTCGGCCCCGCGACGGCGATCCCCGCGGAGTCGTATCCCCGGTACTCCAGACACTCCAACCCGCCCACGACGACATCGACGACCCGCCGCGGGCCCGTGTAACCCATGATCCCGCACATTTTGAGGACATCACCCCACTTCAGACAATTTTTCCGTTTTTCCGATTCTCCTACTTTTTCGAGAGGCGACGCCCGCATCGCCTCCTCCCAGGAGGGCGCCGCAGAACCATCATCACAAAAGCGTCATCCGATAAACACCCTCGTTAATGATACCCGACAATCCCCGTCCGGGAAAGCGTCATATCATACTCCGGACCACGCCCTCCCGTTTCCGTCCCTGCAAGTCGGAGGCGAACCCGGGCGAATACGTTTTGAACGACCGGCGCTTCATCTTTTTCTGCTTGCTTTTTCTGCTTGACGGGCCGGACAACTCCTATATAATTTATATGCGGTAGTTTGAAGAAAGTCGCAACCCTGAAAGAAGGATATGAGAGAGACCCATCCGGGGGTGACTCCCGGCGGGGCGCCGAAGGGGCAAGTGCTCGAAACACGGAAACTCTCAGGCCAAAGGATCGTATCCGGACAGGACTCTGAAGCTGTATGTTTCCTTAAAAGGGGGAGCCTGGCGACAGAACGCAAAAGGTCCGGAGGGGTAGCCGATGCAGAACAACACCGTACTCGTCACCAACAACGAAGAGCTCTCGCGGATCGTCCGAAATGGGCGTTTTGTGGAGGGGTCGTCTTTGGACGTTCTCGTGTCTGTCCGAAGCTCCGTACACCTTGGCGGGCGCCTTCTCACCCACCCCCTCTGCGGCAATCTCAGACCCTACCAGCAGCCCTTTCGTTCCGTCCTCATCCAGGAGTTCCCGGGAGCTCTCGTGGACCTGGAGTCCCTGTCTCTCATCGAAAATGCGGTGGCCGTATACAGGAGCTGCGAGGATCGCATGCTCCTTCCCGAGAGCCTGGATGAACCGACCCGTGCGGATTACGCCTTCATCGACGGCGAGTTGATGAGGGAGAGTCTGGAGCGGTATGGCATGTTGCCGCGTCATACGGCGTTGCCGCCCGCCGCGCTGCTTACCCATAGTCCAGATTAAAGGAGGTGAATGCACAATGCCTGTCGAGTTGACGAAGGAGAACTGCGACGCCGAGGTGAAGCAGGCCAGTGGTGTGGTCGTCATGGACTTCTGGGGCCCCGCATGCGGCCCCTGCATGGCGCTGATGCCCAAGTACCTGGAGATTGCCGAGAAATACGAGGGCAAGGCTAAGTTCTGCAAGGTGGATACGTCTCAGAACAAGCGCGTGGCCATCAACTTCAAGGTCATGAGCCTGCCGACCATCCTGTTCTATAAGGACGGCGCGGAGGTGGCCCGCCTTGGCGGCGCCGACGCCACGGCCGAGAACATCGAGGCCAAGGTCAAGGAGCTGATCGGGTAACACGGCGATTTTTTTGGAAAGGGGGAGTATCATTTTGCGGTTGGAACTCCATAGGCTTTTTGTGAAGCATCTGAAGTTCGGGGAGAAGACCGGTTTTGCGGACGGGACACTGACCGTCAACAAAAAGGAACTGCTCGACCTGATAGCCGAGGATCCTCTCTTGGGTAAGAAGCTGGACGTTGACCTGGCCATGCCCGGAGAGAGCGTCCGCATCATACCGGTGAAGGATGTCGTCGAGCCCCGCTGGAAGATCGAGGGTAAGGGACAGGTGTTCCCGGGGATGCTGAGCGACGTCGAGACCGTCGGAGAGGGCAAGACCCTCGTCCTCTCGGGCGCGGCCGTCGTGACGGCGGGCAAGCTGGTGCGCTTCCAGGAGGGCATCATCGATATGTCCGGCCCCGGCGCGGAGTACACGCCCTATTCCCAGACCTGCAACGTCGTCCTTGTGCTGGAGCCGTCCGATCCCAACATGGACAAGCACGACTACGAGCAGGCCTGTCGTATCGCAGGCGTGAAGGCGGCCGCCTATCTGGCACGCTGCTGCGCCGATGTGAAGGCCGACAAGGTAGAGGTCTACAACCACGCCAACATCAAGGAGGCCATGTGGGCCCACCCCGGTCTGCCCAAGGTGGGTTACATCTACATGCTCCAGACCCAGGGCCTGCTGCACGACACCTACCTCTACGGCGTGGACGTCAAGAAGATCCTACCGACGCTCATCTCGCCGCTCGAGGTCATGGACGGCGCCATCACGTCGGGCAACTGCGTCTCCGCCTGCGACAAGAACAGCACCTACGTGCACCAGAACAACCCCGTCATCGCGGACATGCTGAAGCGCCACGGGCGTGACTTCAACTTCGTGACCTGCATCGCGACGAACGAGAACGTCACCCTGGCCGACAAGCGCCGCAGCTCCAGCTACGCCACCAAGCTGGCGGCCATGCTGGGCCTCGACGGCGTGGTCATCACGGAGGAGGGCTTCGGCAACCCCGACGCCGACTTGGTGATGAACTGCTGGAAGGCGGAGCGCCTTGGCATCAAGACCGCGCTGCTGACGGATGAGTACGCCGGACAGGACGGCGCGAGCCAGTCCCTGGCCGATTCCTGCCCCGAGGGCGACGCCTGCGTCACGGCGGGCAACGCCAACGAGGTCATCGTCCTGCCGCCCATGAAGAAGGTCATCGGCTATGCCGAGGAGGCCAACGTCATCGCGGGAGGCTGGGACGGCTCCCTGGCCACGGACGGCACCATCACGGTGGAGCTCCAGGCCATCACCGGCGCCACCAGCGAGCTGGGCTACACGAAGCTGGGCGCCTACACGCTTTAATCCGGTTTTTGCTTGAAGCTTCAATAATTTCTATAGAAGGAAGGTGTCAAACATGGGCAAACTGGCAGGCAAGAAGCTGTTGCTTCTCGGCGAGCGCGATGGCGTTCCCGGCCCCGCCATGGAGGCATGTTTGAAGGACAGCGGCGCCGAGATCCTCTTCTCGGCCACCGAGTGTTTCGTCTGAACGGCCGCAGGGGCGATGGACCTGCAGAACCAGCAGCGCGTCAAGGATGCTGGTGAGAAGTACGGATCCGATTGCATCGTTATTCTTGGCTCCTCCGACGCCGAGGGCGCGGAGATCTACGCCGAGACCGTCAGCAACGGCGATCCGACATATGCAGGCCCGCTCGCCGGAGTCTCGTTGGGACTCCCCGTATATCATGTCTTCGATCCCGTCATTCGCGCCGAGTGTGATCCCGCCGCTTGGGAAGAGCAGATAAGCATGATGGAGATGGTGCTCGACCCCGAAGCATTGGCAGCCGCGGTCAAGGGCATACGCGATCAGTACAGCAAAAACGCGATCTGACCAAACTTCCGCGATTGATGCTGTCACCCTATGAAGAAAGGTGGGACAGAATTGGCTTTTCGTGTGGTTCATTACATCAACCAGTTCTACGCGGGCATTGGCGGTGAGGAAAAGGCCGACCACAAACCTGAGATCCGTGAGGCCGTCGTAGGTCCCGGAACCGCTCTCAAGGCCGCTTTGGGCTCCGAGGCGGAGATTGTGGCGACCGTCATCTGCGGAGACTCCTACTTCGCCTCCAACATGGAGAAGGCGAGCGCGGAGATCATCGAGATGATCAAAAAGTATAAGCCGGACGCCTTCGTGGCGGGTCCCGCGTTCAACGCGGGCCGTTACGGGACCGCGTGCGGCGCCATGTGCGAGGCCGTCTCCAAGCAGCTGGGGATCCCTGTCGTCAGCGGCATGTACCCGGAGAACCCCGGCGTCGAGATGTACAAGAAGGCCGCTTACATCGTGGAGACCCCTGACAGCGCGGCCGGCATGAAGCAGGCCGTCCCCGCGATGGGCAAGCTGATCCTGAAGCTCCTGAAGAAGGATCCGATCGGCAAACCCTGCGAGGAGGGCTACATTGAGCGCGGCATCCGCAAGAACGTCTTCTACGACAAGCTGGCGGCCGAGCGCTGCGTGGATATGTTCGTCTCCAAGCTGAAGGACCTCCCCTTCGAGACCGAGTACAAGATGCCGGTCTTCGACCGCGTGCCCCCTCAGCCCGCCGTCAAGGACATGAAGAACGCCGTCATCGCCCTGGTGACCTCAGGTGGCATCTGCCCGAAGGGCAACCCCGACCACATCGAGGCGTCCAGCGCCAGCAAGTACGGCGAGTACGACATCACCGGCGTGAACGACCTGACCTCCGACAAGTACTGCACGGCCCACGGCGGCTACGACGCCACCTACGCCGATCAGGACGCCGACCGGGTTTTGCCCGTCGATGTTATGCGCGACCTGGAGAAAGAGGGCGTCTTCAAGAAGCTGCACAACAAGTTCTACACCACGGTGGGGAACGGCACGGCCGTCGCCAGCGCCAAGAGGTTCGGTGCGGAGATCGTCAACAAGCTGGTGGCCGACGGCGTGACCGCGGTCATCCTCACCTCCACCTGAGGCACCTGCACTCGTTGCGGTGCAACGATGGTGAAGGAAATCGAGCGCAAGCTGCCCGTGGTGCACGTCTGTACGATCGTCCCGATCTCCCAGACGGTTGGCGCAAACAGAATCGTCCCGGCGATCGCCATTCCCCATCCTCTGGGAGACCCGACCCGTACCCCCGAGGAGGAGAAGGCTCTGCGCCGCCGTCTCGTCGAGAGGGCTTTGAAGGCCCTCCAGACGGACATCACCGAGCAGACCGTCTTCACGGAGTAGGAGATCGTCAGCGTTTTGTTTCTCCGAGGCCCAGGGTCGCACCTGGGCCTTCGATATATTGTTTTGCCGATGTTGGCGGGCGGCCGCCTCGATGGAAAAAAGATGGAAAAAATCGGGGTGCGGACTCTCGCGGCCGGATCGATCGAGTTTCACGTTGTCTTAAGGAGGACTATGGATGTCCACGGTAGGAATCAAGAGCTATGCCTATTGTCTGAACCACGCGCCCGAGACGGGGAGCTTCTACGGCGGCACCCCCTACGAAGCCCGCCACAGCGGCAAGGAGCAGGAGTACGTCGAAGCTCTGCCCAAGCACCTTCAGACCTACGAGGAGGCCTTGCACTATGCTCCCAACCAGACCTACATCGGCGGCCTGAGCTACGAGGCGTTCGAGGAGGCCAAGGCCCCCTGGACCGAGAACCGCCTGAGCGACGCACAGCGCTACGGCAAGTTCGGCGAGATCATGCCGGAGGACGAGTTCCTGGGGCTGATCTCCGCCTGCGACGAGTTCGAGCTCGTCTGGCTGGAGAAGGGTTTTGCGGAGTCCGTCAGCGCCAAGCTGGCGAAGGACCCCGTCGTCACGGAGTCGATCGTCAAGCGCGTGGTGCGGCCCAAAAACATGAAGGACCTGGCCGACATCGAAGCGGAGGTCAAGGATCGTGAGGCCCTGCCCCTGCACTTCGGTGGCAAGGTCGTCGGCTGCATCCGCAGCGGACACCCCACGGACGCCTGCCTGACGGCCCACGTCCTGATGGAGAACCTGGCCGGGAAGGCGTCGGGCGTCCTCGCCCTGCTGCACCTGCTGAAGAACAGCGGCATGGCCCCGGCGGACCTCGACTTCGTCATCGAGTGCTCCGAGGAGGGCGCGGGCGACGTGGGGCAGCGCGCGGGCAACAACTTCGCCAAGGCCATCGCCGAGGTCGCGGGCTGCGTCAACGCCTCCGGGTGCGACGTGCGCGGCTTCTGCGCCGGGCCCGTCAACGCGATGATCGCGGCGGCCTCCCAGGTGGCCGCCGGCGCGCGCAGAAACATCGCCGTCGTCGCCGGTGGTTCCATCCCCAAGCTCTACATGAACAGCCGCGACCACGTGAAGAAGGGGCTCAAGGCCCTCGAGGACTGTGTGGGCAGCTTTGCCGTCCTTCTGGTCCCTGACGACGGCACGAACCCGATCATGCGCCTCGATGTCCTGGGCAAGCACACCGTCGGCGCGGGCGGCGCTCCTCAGGCCGTCACCTCCGCCCTGACCTTCGAGCCCCTTCAGGCCGCGGGTTTGACCTTTACGGACGTGGACCGCTTCGCCCCGGAACTCCAGAACTCCGAGATCACGATGCCGGCCGGAGCGGGCGACGTGCCCCTGGCTAACATCAAGATGATCGCGGCCCTCGCCGTCATGAAGAAGGCCATCGAGAAGGCCGACATGGAGGCCTTCATCAAGAAGCACGGGACGGTGGGCTACGCCCACACGCAGGGACATATCCCCGCGGGCGTCCCCTTCATCGGTCCCGCCTGCGAGGGCATCCGTGCGGGCAAGATGAAGCGCGTCATGATCATTGGAAAGGGAAGCCTTTTCCTGGCGCGCCTGACCAACCTGGCCGACGGCGCCTCCTTCCTCATCGAGGCCCCGACCGGCAGCGCGTCCGCGGGCGCCGTCAGCAAGGAGGACGTGAAGTCCCTGATCCTGGAGGCGCTCTCCGAAATCGCCGGGAAGCTGAACTGAGGGGGCGGGACTCATGTCTGACGCAATCAGGAAGGTAGTCGGGTCCGCCCTGGCCGAGATCATCGAATCGGCCAGAAGCGGCGGCCCCAAGGTGAAGGTCGGCCTGATGGCCGCCGGAAGCGAGCTGGGCCCCGAGGAACTGGCCCGCGGGGCGCGGCTGGCGCGGGAGACCTACGGAAACGTCACGCCCGTCATGATCGGTCCGCGCACTCCCGGGTTCGAGGAGCTGGAGTGGATCGAGACCCCGGACTGCGAGGCGGACGTTGCCTCGACCCTGGAGGCCGCGCTCAAGGACGGCCGCATCGCCGGCGCCGTGGCGCTCCACTTTCCCTTCCCGCTGGGCGTGACCACTATCGGGCGCGTCATGACGCCCGGCAGGGGCAAGGCGATGATCCTGGCCTCCACCACCGGGACCTCGGCGACGATCCGGGGCGAGGCGATGCTGCGCAACGCGCTCTACGGCATCGCGACGGCGAAGGCCATGGGGATCGAGAACCCGACGGTCGGGATCCTCAACGTGGACACGGCGCAGCCCGTATTCCGGGCGCTTACCCATCTGAAGGAGAGGGGATACCCCATCACCTTCGGTGCGTCCGTCCGCAAGGACGGCGGCGCGGTGCTGCGCGGCAACGACATCCTGGCCGGGGCGGTGGACGTGTGCGTGACGGACACGCTGTCGGGCAACGTCCTGATGAAGATGTTCTCGTCCTTCACGACGGGCGGCTCCTACGAGGCCACGGGTTGGGGTTATGGTCCCTCCTGCGGCGAGGGCTGGCGAAACGTCGTCTCCATCATCTCGCGCGCCTCGGGCGCTCCGGTCATCGCGAACGCGCTTGCCTACAACGCGTCGGTCATCGCCGGCGGACTGCCGGACAAGGTGGCCGCCGAGCTGGCCGCCGCCCGAAGGGCGGGGCTGGACGACGAGATCGCGGCCCTGACGCCCAGGGCGGAGGTCGTGGAGGAGGTCAAGGCCCCGCCCGCGGAGCCCACGGACGACGAGGTCCACGGCATCGACGTCCTGGAGATCGAGAACGCGGTGAAGTCGCTCTGGAAGGCCGGCATCTACGCCGAGTCCGCCATGGGCTGCACCGGCCCCGTCATCAAGATGCCGGCGAAGCACGTGGAGAAGGCCAAGGGAATCCTCAAGGAGAACGGGTATCTGTAGATTTTTCGGGAAAGCCGCTTCTTTCTCCGTCAGAAAAAGTCCCCCTCGAGTCCCTGACGGACCCGAGGGGGACTTTTTCTGACGGAGAGCAATCCAATTTCAAGAAAGCCTGGAAATTTTTGCCTGCGGATTTGGGACGGGGCCTTATCCGCGGGTAGCTCGGGGACAAAGGACCTCTGAATTGAAGACAGGTAACGAGGGGAGCTCCGGCCCCCTTTTATTCGATGCAACGGACTACAGCCGTGCGGCATCGGCCTCCCTCCGCTTCTCCAGGTAGGCCATCCCCCAGCTGCACAGCCCCTCCAGGGCCGGTATGAGGCTCTTCCCATCCTCCCTCAGGTGATAGGTCACGGAGGGCGGCACGCTTCCAAGCGAATGGCGGAAGACCAGTCCCTTCTCCTCCAACTCGCGAAGGCACTTCGTCAGCATGGTGTTGGTCACCCCATGAACGCGGCGCTTCAGCTCGTTGTAATGCAGGCCGTCCTCCTCGCTCAGACACCAGAGTATCGGCAGCTTCCACTTGGAGCCAATCAATTCCATCACGTAGAGCAACGGGCAGCGCTCCACATAGTTCCCGGCCTGAGGTCCTTTTGATGCCTTCATGCTTGCCTCCGAAACGTAAAAGATGCATCATCTGTTTTCTGTGCTCGCAGCCTGCCTTAATTGTTCCAGAATGGTCAGCATTTCTCGAGGAGTGACGACAAAGGGCCTCAGCGGAAAGTGCTTGATGTTTCCGGTCACAAGGTAAGCATCGCCATTTTGACGCGCTTCCATCGTCACCGCGTAGAATGCCGCATCTTTCGGGTCGGGCAGACCTTCCGGGAAAGCCGCCGGATCAAGAAACACGCCGCGTCGATTGAGTCCATCAAGCAGTATCCGAATATCCTCCTCTTGGAAAGGGAACTTTTTTCTGTGAAGCACTTCGGTGTATTCAGACAGGATAGGGCCGCTCAGGACAGGAATGAGACTTCCGACGAGAGACTGTTCCAGGACCGCCCCTGGGACGGAATCCCATTTGAGCAGAGCCGAGACCAGTACATTGGTGTCAATCACGGCACAAAGTTTCATTTAGGGCTTTCCGTTCCTCGCTGCGGCTATTTCCGCATTGATCTCGTCCAGAGTCATGTCGGCGACGCCGCACTCCTCCGCCATCCGGCTCATGCGCCTCATCGCCGCAATCGCTTTATAATCCCCGTCAGGAAGCTGCATACTGAAGGGAATGCCCCTGACCTGCACCGAACGGGTCAGAAACATGCGGATGGCCGTGGGAAGATCGAGGCCAAGCTGAGAGTAAATCTCCGCGGCCTCCTGCCTCAGAGCATCATCGATCCGAAGCTGGAGCAATCCGTTTGCCATGACCCCACCTCCATTTTTTCATGTGTATTTGCTTATAATGCAAATGTACAATAATTGGCGATAATTTTCAAGCGCAGAGCAGCGGGCAGTGCTTCACGTAGTTCCCAGCCTGAGGCGTTTCCGATGCCTTCATCCGAATCCCTCCCCAAACTTTAAGAAAGAAAAAACTGCGTACTTGCTCTCTTCTTCTTTCAGGAATAAACTGACCCCGGGAAGAACGTCAAGAAGAACGCCGAAGGTTCATGCAAGTGCACCTGGAGCAAGGCGATCCTTCAAAACTGGAGCAGTTGAAGCGGCTAAAGCGTTCCATCCGTATATCGGCGAGGCCATAGGCAAACAGCGCCTTTTCCGGGGCGCAGGCCGCTCCCCATCGGGGCGGCGATGGATTCCATCAGAAAAAGCCGGGGACGAGATACGGCAATACCCAGCCCTTGAGGGGCGGGAAATCGAGGGGGATAAGAAGATGAACGCGTTGTTTGTGAACGGAAGTCCGCGCAAAAACTGGAACACCCACAAGATGCTGGAGAGCGCGATGGAGGGAGCCAGGGGGGCCGGGGCGGAGACCGATCTGGCGCACCTGTACGATGCTGCCTTCAAGGGCTGCGTCAGCTGTTTCGCCTGCAAGGTGAAGAACAGCAGGACGAACGGGCTCTGCGCCTTTCGCGACCCGCTGACGCCGACCCTGGAGAAGGCGCGGGGGGCGGATGTCATCATCATCGGCAGCCCGGTCTATCTCGGCTGTCCCACCGCCTCGACGCGCGCCTTTCTGGAGCGGCTGATGTTCCCCCTGCTCATCTACGGAATCGAGGAGAGGAGGGTCCTGAAGAAGACCGTCCCCTCGGCGATGATCTACACCATGAACTGTTCGGAGGGACTGGCGGAGCAGTTTCATTACCCCACCCTGCTTGGGGCGAATGCCAACGCCCTCAGACTCACCTTCGGCTACAGCGAGACGCTCTGCGCCTACGACACGTACCAGTTCAGCGACTACTCCCGCTACGAGGTCACCCTGTTCAACGAAAAGGACAAGGCCAGACAGCGCGAGGAGCAGTTTCCGAAGGACCTTCAAAACGCCCGCGAGCTGGGGAAGCGGCTGGTCGAAAAGGCCGCCTCTTGAGCGGAGCCTGGCGTCGAATGAAGAACGCCCCGCTCCCAAACGAAGCCCCAAAGGAAACCGCGGCATAGCCAAGCCAGACAAGTGCAGAAGGGCCCCACCATTCAAGGTGGGGCCCTTCGTGTTGCCCTTCTCAGCCCCTCCGGCGCCGAATGGAACCCTGCTGGAGCTCGCGCACCAGGTTGATCCTGAACACGTCCGCAAACTCGTCCAGGTTGCAGCAGCTCAGCCCGTAGCGGGCAAAGAGGCGCCGGCGTTCAACTTTCTCCCGCAACCTTCCGAAACTGTAAGAGAACCGGTCGAGAATGGGGTATACTGATGCGCTGAAGAACAGGTAAAAAAATCGAGGGGGGCTCCAGCCCCCCTCGATACGTTATGAGGTTTCTATTCGACGCAATGGGCCGCCGCCGTCCTTAAGTTAAGCGGTCGGCTGTCCTCCTGGGAAGGTTTCGGCCCTCAGTGCCCCGATTTCATCAAGGGACAGATCAGTTACCTGGGCTATCTGTTCGGTCGTGAAGTTCATGGCCAGCATTCGCCGCGCAGCCTCAACCCTGGCCTTGGCCCCCCCTAGAGTAATACCCTCATTTCGCCCCAAAGCGATGCCCTCATTTCGCCCCAAAGCGATGCCCCTGGCCTCCACCTTATCCAGAACGCTCAGCATGGTAACGCTCTCCCCCTTCCTGAAATGATTCTGCGCCTCCTCGAAACGGTTGTCCCGTGTAAGTGCCGACAACAACTTCAGCACCGCATCCACATGTTCGACGACCTGACGCGAAGGGACATAGTCCCGATCCCTTCTCATCTGTACGAAGTAGTCCGCCACAATCTTGAAATCGCTCGTAAATCTCTCAACCTGCTCATCCGTCAAAAAAGCAACTTCGAAGACATTGAGCTTGAGATCGTTCACGAAGGGCCTCAATTCCTCCGGGACCTGGATCCTCTCATACAAAGACCGGGGCGCCGTCCAGCGGCGTTCCCCAAAATAGAGAACCAGAGTTATTACGGGGTACAGGCTCTTGTCCCCGGATAGCTGACCGCGGTAGTCCGCCCCCTCGTAGCCGAATACCCGAAGGGCCATATCGCGGTCGATCTCGGTCTGATTCTCAATGCCAATCAGGGAGATGACGACCCCTCTGGATACCCATAGCTTGGAGACATCGCGCTCCTGTTCCCGGAGTTTGCCGTCGGTCTTGTACAGGGTACGTGCCCTCGTATCCCGGAGGTCCTCGGGGCCAACCCGTCTTTGCCCATTGAAGAGCAGCACGTTCACCATATCTGAGAAGACATCATCATAGGCTTCAAGGTGCTTCTCCGTGATGTCCCGCTCGGGCAATGTCATCCCCTCCAACTCCAGTTTTAGCCTCATTATAGCAAAACGACGCAATCGGCCACGTGGCTGGAACAGCGGACATCAACACTCCTCTGAGGGGGGCACAGAAGCAGCCCCCGCGCAGGACAAGCCCGCTGCCGCTCAGCCCGCAGCAGGCAAAGAGGCGCCGGCGTTCAACTTTCTCCCGCAACCTTCCGAAACTGTAAGGGAACCGGTTGGGAATGGGGTATACTGATGCGGGGACGCGAGGGGAATTTTTTGGGGGTTGTCCCCAGCACCCCAAAGCAATGTCCCAGAGCCCGAAAAAGGTCAAAGCCAATTCTGAAAGGAGGAACCATCGTGAACGGCGATACCCGCAAAGCTTTGTTGGCACAGTGCCGACAGATGAAGCTCCTCCGCGTTATATGGGGGGGGGGGGTATACAGGACATAGACCCCGCGCACCACCAGTGGGCCTCTCAGGCCGCGGGTGACGCTGCCCTTCTCGTGCATCCTCTTTTTTGTCCTTTACTTTTCTGCCCTCTGCTTTTCTGCCTTCTACTCTTCCATCCTCTCCCGTTTTCGCCTCTCCCGTTTTCGAGGCGGGCCTGAGATGGCGAGCCATATCCTGGAGACCAGATATTTCGGCGAAATTCCGTTTGCGGACGAGGACGTGCTGTCCTTTCCCCGCGGCATGCCCGCTTTCGAGGAGAGGCGGGCCTGGATTCTGCTGGACGACGGAAAGAGCCCCATCAGATGGCTCCAGAGCATCGACGAAGGGGGCCCAGCCCTGCCGGTGACGGCCCCGGACGTGGTGATGCCGGACTACAACGCGCGCATCCCGGAGGACGACCTGGAGCTGGTGGGAGCGCCGGAGGCGTCGGACCTGGTGCTGCTGGCCGTGCTCTCCGTCCCCGAGGTGGAGCCGTGGAGGATGACGGTCGACCTGAGGGCCCCCATCCTCGTCAACATCAGGACCCGCCGCGCCGTACAGGTCATCGCCCTGGATGAGGAATACTCCGTCCGGCACCTGGCGCTTCCCGATGAGCTTCGGGAAGCGATGCGGCTCCGGCACGTGCGGAGGACGCGGGGCGCCCGGACGGACAGGCCGTGGGGTCGGGGCCAGGACGGAGAACGCGGATGCTGATCCTCGGCCGACGGCTCAACGAGTCCATCCAGATCGGGACGGACATCGCGATTACGGTCATCGACTTTCAGGCCGGGATGGTGCGCCTGGGCATCGAGGCGCCCAGGAACACCCGGATCTGGCGCAAGGAGGTGTGGGATGGCGTGGTGAACGCAAACCGCACGGCTGCCCGCGCCGCGCGCCTCTTCGCGGAGGGGACGCTGGAGATGCCGCACCTGCCGGTCTCCGTCTTCTCCGGGCTCTCCCGGCTCCATGCGGTGCGCTTTTCATTTCAAGATCAGGCAGGAGGACGCCGGGGGCGCAGCCCTCGATTGTCCGCGCCGGATCCGATTGACGCGGAGCCGATTGATTTCGAAAGAAGCGAAAGGGGGGATGCGGGGGTAGGGACGTGAGGGGCTTCACGCGCTCATAGAGGGGACCAGGATGGTTGAAACACCGCAGAAACATGTCGGGACAGGATGACCCGCAATCAGGAGGTTCGATTGTTATGAGGATTTACCACAACATACCGGCGCTCTACGCTTACAATTCGCTGAACGCGACCAACAGCGCGCTCCAGAAGTCCATCCGGACGCTCTCCACGGGGCTGAGGATCAACAGCGCGGCGGACGACGCGGCGGGCCTGGCCATCAGCGAGAAGATGCGCTCGCAGATCAACGGCCTGAACATGGCGGTGCGCAACGCGCAGGACGGCATCTCGATGCTGCAGACTGCGGAGGGCGCGCTGTCCGAGGTGCACAGCATCCTCCAGAGGATGCGGGAGCTGTCGGTACAGGCGGCGAACGACACGCTGACGCAGCAGGACCGTCAGTACATCCAGCTGGAAATAGACCAGCTGAAGAGCGAGATAGACCGGACCTCGACGGCGACGCAGTTCAACAAGAAGCGCCTGCTGGACGGGAGCTCCGCGGGCCTGTGGTCGTCGAACGACCTGGCGACGAAGGCGTACATCCGCGGCTCCCTGCGCCAGATCGACCGGTTCGGCCAGAAGGCGGCGTTCGAGGGGAACTACAAGATCCAGATCAACGCGAAACCCGGCCAGGCCGAGGCGATGAAGACGGATGTCTTTACGATCAAGCACAAGAACGTGGTGATGGGCGCCAGCCTGAACGACCAGGCGGGCGTGTCCGGGCTGCGGGTGGACAACCTCCCGGCGGGGACGTACACGGTGAAGACGACCAGTCCGCAGCGTCACCTCGCTAAAGGCACAAATGACCTTGATTTCTCCGCCATAGGGGAACGTTCGATGTCCGTGCAGCTGGGATCCGATCCTGCGATTACCTTCTCATTGACGGAGAATGTGAACAACCTGGAGGGGCTCAAGGACAAGCTGAATGCCATTGCCGGCATCACAGCGACGATTGAGAACGGCAGGCTCAAGCTGACATCGGACGACGGAAAGAAAATAACCCTGGCCGAGATTGGCCTTCCCGACGAGGCCATAAAGGATATCATGGGCGTCGGCAGCGAGACGGAGTCAAGGATCGAGTTGTTGGGCAAGAAACATGCCGTCTGGAACCCCGATGCTCTTCAAAATAAAGAACTGAAGGTTACGGTTGAAGGGGCTCTTGCTGGGGCACAGAAGACCATTACGATCCCGGGAGATTTCTCCGGTACGGTCCAGGACCTGGCCAGTAAGATGAACGAACTGCTGCGCGCAGAAGGATTTACCGCAGACGATATCACGGCCCTGGAGTCCGAGGGGGCCATAAAGCTCGTATCCAAGACGGGAAAGATCACCTTGGATGGGGCTGGACGAGAAGCTATTATGGGAACGGGGTCTCCCACTACTTCCACCACGTACCTCATGGGCGGAACGCCCCCCACGCAGTTCAACTTCAAGGACCCCGCCGGCCTGGGGAGCGCTCCGGGAGCGCCCAAGACCATGACCGTTGAGGTGGACGGCACGACGACGACGATCACGCTGGACGAGGTCGTGAGGGATATCGACACCCTGGTGGCTAAGCTGAACGAAAAGTTTACGGCTGCAGGGCTGGATATTAAGGCACAAAAGGACCAGAGCGGCAAGAGGCTTGAGCTCTACAGCGACAGCAAGGAGTTTAAATTGGGTGGAGCCAACATCAACACCATCATGGGAGCCGGAGCCCCGACGACGTCGACAAAGATGACTCCGGGATCGGAGGCCCGGCTTACGGGCAAGTACGGGTTTGCCGAGGGAACGGACCTGGCGGCGCTGCTGGGTGCAAGCGTCAAGGATGCCCAGCTTAAGAACAACGCCAGCATCTTGTTCGAGGTGATGTCCGTCAACAAGGACTCCAAGAGCGTGACGCTGAAGGCGACGGCCAACGTCCTGAAGCCGGATGGCACCGTGACCAGCGTGGTGAAGGACAACATCGTCCTGAACGAGGGGGCGTTTTACGACCTCAGCAAGCTCCTGGGCCTGGGAGACGAAGGGACCGATCCGGCGAACGCGGACGGTGCGTTGGAGCTGCAGCTGAAGGCCGGGCAGACGAAAAAATTCTCCGTGGGAAATAAATTTGTCTACAACGTGACGAAGAAGGCCACCGGAGCGGACGCTCAAACGGTGGAGATCTCGGGGACCCAGACGAAGACCTGGCCCTTCAAATGGGGAGATAATGTCACGGACGTGCCCCTCAGGTTTGGCCTGAACGCGTCGAAGGTGAAGGAGAAGGAGCTGCACTTCCGGAGCTTCTACCTGAACGGCAAGAACGGCACGGTCTACGAGGGCGACATCGTCCTGAAGACCAACGCCACTCAGATGACGAAGGACAAGACGCTGGCGACGTTCGAGGCGGCGTATGTCGGCCAGGTTGCCAAGAAGGACGTGCACCTGCGCGACCTGAACAAGTTCTGGGACAGTCAGGGGCGTTTCATGCTCACCGATCCGCAGACCATCAACATCGCGCAGGGCGACGGCAAGAACACCTCCATCACGCTCTACGCCACGGACACGCTCGCGGAGCTTCGGAGCAAGCTGAACGGGGCGATCGCGAACGGACTGGGCCAGGCGCGCTTCGCGGTGAGCCACGCGAACAGCTTCGTCACCTTCGTCGAGGAGGGGACGAAGCAGGACTACGGCCTGGAGACGGTGCCGGGCACGTTTATCATCCGCTCCATGGTGGCGGGCGCGGCGGGCAGGCTGTCGTTCTCGGGCGACGAGGACCTGATCAAGGCGCTGTCGCTGAACGTGGTGCAGGAGGCGAAGGAGAACGCGTTCACGGCCTCCATCTACGACGCGCACAACGGGGCGACGGTGGTGAACAACGTGACGGTGTCGGGGAACCAGCTGATCGGGGTGCTCCACCCGAACGTGGACGTGGAGTTCGACCCGATGGCGAACATCAAGGTGGAGTGGAACGAGAACCTGAGGAACTTCGAGCTGAAGAAGATCAATACGCCCTACGAGACGATCCTGCACCTGGTGGACAACAGCACGGTGTTCCAGGTTGGTGCGAACGAGGGCGAGGACGTTGCGATCGACATCGGGAACATGTCCGCGGATGCCCTTGGGGTGACGCGGGTTATCGTGACGGACCGCACCTCCGCGGCGCGCGCCATCTCGATCCTTGACAACGCGATCGCGAAGGTGTCGACGCAGCGTGCGAAGATCGGGGCGTTCCAGAACTCCCTTGAGCACACGGTGACGAACCTGACGACGACGGGCACGAACCTGACGGCGGCGGAGAGCCGGATCCGCGACGCGGACATGAGCCAGGAGATGCTGAACTTCACGAAGCTCCAGATCCTGTCGCAGTCGGGGACAGCGATGCTGGCTCAGGCAAACCAGCTTCCGCAGACGGTGCTGAGCCTCATCCGCGGGTAGCTTGGGGACAAAGGACCTTTGAATTAAAGACAGGTAACGCACCGAGGGGGGCTCCGGCCTCCCTCGATGCGTTATGAGGTTTCTATTCGACGCAATGGGCTGTCGCTGTCCTTAAGTTAAGCGGTCGGCTGTCCTCCTGGGAAGGTTTCGGCCCTCAGCGCCCCGATTTCATCAAAGGGCCTCAATTCCTCCGGGACCTGGATCCTCTCATACAAAGACCGGGGCGCCGTCCAGCGGCGTTAGCTTGGAGACATCGCGCTCCTGCTCCCGGAGTTTGCCGTCGGTCTTGTACAGGGTACGTGCCCTCGTATCCCGAAGGGCCCCACCATCCAAGGTGTTGCCCTTCGCGTTGCCCCTCTCAGCCCCTCCGGCGCTGGACGGAGCCCTGTTGGAGCTCCCGCACCAGGTTGATCCTGAACACGTCCGCAAACTCGTCCAGATTGCAGCAGCTCAGCTCGTAGCGGGCGGAGAGGTTGTCCGCCGGCGCCAAGGCTCCCACGCTGACCAGCATGGACGTGTTGCGGTTCAGCCCCAGCACCTTGGAGACCCGTGAGTACTTGGGCAGAAATTCCATGTACTCGCCGGTCTTGGCCTCTATCCAGAATATCCTTTCCCCGACACTCAGCAGCAGGTCGAGCTCGAAATCCTCCCCGCCCGGAAGGACGATGCACGGATTCTTCATGAAGGCGTAGGGCAGGTCCAGGGTGGCGGGGTGTGTCGTGAGGATGGAGACCACCTTGTCGCGGATGAAGTGCTCCAGCCAGCCTCCGGTAAGGAAGTTGATGGCCGTCGGCGTACGGTTCACACGCGCCACGATCTTGTAGTGTGGCGCGCGCCGGTAGGCATACGAGGCCAGGAAGTCCACCTCCCGAAGCATCCGGCAGAGGTTCAGGGTATGGGTGACGTCGCGGCCGTTCAGCCCGGCCAGGGAATAGGTGAACTCCGCTCCCTCGTTCAGCGTAGCCTTCAGGGTCTCGTAAAAGGAAAGGACATAGGAGAGATACTTCCCCAGGAAGCCCGCGATCTGAGAGATACGGGGGTCCAGATTGGACTCGTCGGGAATATGGACGATCTCGACCCCGCGCCTCTGGAGGTATCGCGCCAGCCCCTCCAGTTTCGCGGCGGAGAACTGCCCCCCCGCCTCCTCCCCAAGGGGAGAGGGAGGGACGGGAAGCAGGCCGGCAAAGGGGGAGCTCTCCGCCCCGTCATCCCCGCTGCCCGCGCTCCGCACCAGGTTTGGAGAGAGCAGCTCGACGTGACGCCCCATTCGAGAGCTGGAGAGCGTGCGAAGCAGGCCCGCGGCCTCGAGGTTCTCGAGCTGAGCCAGCAGGGAGGGCTTGCCTATGGACAGGGACTGCGCCAGCTGATTGATGTGAATCAGCCCCTCCTCCCGCCCCTTGAGGACATCCATGAGCACAAAGAGCATCCCCAGCGGAGCGAAGCCCCGAAGCGAGGACATCATCTGCACGGAACCGTACTCGAGGGGCGAGTAGGGATTTTTTCTGCGTTTCCCCCGCTCCGTTTTTTGGTCCTTCTGGGCCTTTTGGGCGGCGGGCAGCCTGTCCCCCTTCGAGGCGTCGGATTCTGCTTCCTCTCCTTTTGGGGCAGGCTCTGTCTTCACAATTTCACCATGGATATTGATATCGGTATTGATACCGATATCAATATCACTGCCGTTCTCCTCGATTTTTTTGTCCACATCGGAAGCATTTTCAATACCGTTATTACGTCCTGAGAGGTTCCGCCCCCTCCGACGCGGGCGTTTGGGGGACGTGGGCTTGACATTATCGGTGACGCTTTTCATATCGGGATTGGAAACGGAACCGACCTGTTCATCCCCCTTCGGAGCCCTCCCGCCCCTGGAAACCTCGGAAGCCTTTCTGTCATCCTGTGTCAGGGCCCTATCCTTCGATGCAGCATTATTTTTATCACCGGTAACATTTTTATCCCTTTTTTCGGTGTTCACTTCTGTTTTAATAGGCGTATTTTTATTACCGGGTTTGCTTTTATTGTTCTTTTTGCTAGATTTTTTCTCACTATTAGTATTGTTTTTCTTACTAATAATACTTTTAGTCTCAACATTGCTTTTTTCGCTCGATACATCGGATCCCTTTTTGTTACCGGGATGCTTTTTATCTGTAGTTTCTGCTGCAACGACCGATTTTAAGGTCTTATTTTCATTATCGGTATTGTTTTTAACTGGCTCAGGCACGGAATAGCTCGCACCGGTCCCCTTTTTAGAAGGGACCTTTTCGTTACCGGTATTTTTTCTGGTTCCGTTCTGGGGCTTCCTTTTTTCGGAAGCAGGATTTCCGTGCTTTCCTCCGCCCTCCCCCGGGGCTGCAGCGTGAGAGGCCGCATCCTGTTCTCCGGGGGGTGCTTTTTTCGGGGTAGCAGGGGGTGTCGGTCCCGCTTCCAGGGGGATCGGGTCCGCCTTTTCCGAAGCGCTCCTTCGTCTGCGGGGACGCCGCGCCGGAGTCCTGTCGCCGTCGGACGGGGACGGAACCGCCGCGGGCTCCTGTCCCCCGTCCGCATAAGAACTCCTGGGGTTCTGTTCGGCCCCGCTTTCCTTTTTATTCTTGTTCTTGTCGTCCTTCTTATCCTTATCGGGAGTCCTTTTTCTCATGATCGTCCCACGATTTCCAGAAATCCCAACCACTGGTTCAATCGGGCTCTGCGCACCTCGCTCCTTCTTCCAGGTTTTGCGTCCGTCCCAAAACTACTCCAGCCGCTGCGATCAAACAAAAGGTAACCTGCTTAAGCTCGGGGACGATGTCGCGGGGAGGGTACGTCGGATCTCCCCTGGTTTTTATTCTATCATCTTATGTCAGGTTTTGTAATCCATCCCGGGCATGTTTTCGCTACCGCCATGCTCTCCTCTCCTGTTCTCTTTAATCCCCCCTTCATCTCTCCTTCATTCCCCCATAATCCCATCATACGGATTCAATCTCCACAATATGACCCTCGGGCATATCCCTAAAACGACGGAAGGCTCTGCCGAAGGCCCCTGTCATAATGGAAGCAATCCGATTGTTCCGGTCGTATATGAATGTGCCGAAGATAGGATTTCGGCACGGGAAGGAGATGATTTTTTTGCGTTTTGTACAGTTGGGCTTAGCTTTGATGGCGGTATTTTTTCTCGCCCTGGGCGGTATCCGGATGGCGGGCGCCAGCGGTTTGAGAAAGGGGCTGCCCCGAAACCCGAACGAGGGGCAGACGTTTGACGCCGCGTATATCCGGGAGGTCGTGCTGGCAGGCGGATGTTTCTGGGGGGTCCAGGCCTTTCTGGACCGGGTTCCCGGTGTGGCCGAGACTGAGGTAGGGTATGCCAACGGCTCGGCAAAAAGCCCGACCTACGAGCAGGTATGTCAGGGGGACACCGGCCACGCCGAGGCCGTGCGCGTCCGCTACGATGCCTCGCGCCTGCCGCTCGACAAATTGTTGACGGCCTTTTTCTCCATCATCGACCCCACCAGCAAAAACCGTCAGGGAGCCGATGTTGGAGCGCAGTACCGGACGGGAGTCTACCTGACGGGGTCCTCGGCCGCGGAGGATCGGGCGACCGCCGAACGCGTCTTTGCCGTGGAGGCCAAAAAACACGAAAAGCCCCTGTCGGTGGAGCTGGAGCCCCTGAAGAGCTTCTACCCGGCCGAGGAATACCATCAGAAGTACTTGGAGAAGAACCCCGGCGGCTACTGCCACGTCAACTTCGACCGTCTCGGGGACATCCCGGAGGGGAAGGACCGCCCCAAGGAGCGCTCGAGCTATGTCCGCCCGTCGGACGAGGAGATCAAGGCCAGGCTGACGGACCTCCAGTACCGGGTGACGCAGCAGGCCGCGACGGAGCAGCCCTTCTCCAGCCCCCTGGACAAGCACACGGAGCCGGGAATTTATGTGGATATCGTGACGGGCGAGCCGCTTTTCTCCTCCAAGGACAAGTTCGACTCGGGTTGCGGCTGGCCCGCGTTCTCCAAGCCGATCGATTCCGAGGCGGTGCGCGAGCTGATGGACACGAGCCACGGCATGGTACGCTCGGAGGTCCGCAGCCGCGCAGGCAACAGCCACCTGGGACACGTGTTCGAGGACGGGCCCAAGGACAAGGGCGGCATGCGCTACTGCATCAACGGGGCCGCCCTTCGTTTCATCCCCGTCGCCGACCTGGAACGGGAGGGCTACGGGGCTCTCAAAAAACTTTTCGAGTAGACCACGCCGAAAAAGGCGTTTAACGTCCGGGTGGAGCGCCCTATCGGTAGCGGCGCTTCACCCGGACGTCCCAGTAGAGGGTCCCCTTGAGGATGCGGACATCGTTGCGGATCAGGCCATTCTTGGAGCGCCCTTGCAGGATCTCGCGGACCCGCGCCCTTCCTTCGTCCCCGCAGTCCTGAAAAAAGCGCTCGTAGCGCTTCAGGAGGGCCTCCGCGTCCAGCTCGAAGGTCTCCCTGCGTGTGTGGACCTCCATCTGCGGGCAATAGCCCTCCTCCCAGAGGAGGTCCCACAGCAGCTTCATTCGATCCGCCCCATTGTGCGGGTCGTCTCGGACATCCCAGCCCACCGCCTCGAAGACCTCCGCCTTCACATCGTCCCGCTCCTCCAGAAAACGGTCTATCATGCACCAGCCCCTGGAGCACGCGCACATCCGGCGCAGGCTCTCCAGGTCCTCGACGGCGGGGGACATCGAGGCAAAGACAAGGTCGAACCCCGAGGAGAGCAGTGCCTCCATGGCGTCGTCGGGGCTTTTGAAGTCGCCGGCCCGGAGGACGACGTTGCCGTACTGCTTCAGGTTCTCGGCCGCGAACTCCAGCATTCGGCTGGAGACATCCACGCCCACCGCCTCACCGACCTGTGGGGCGAACGTCCCAAGATGGCGTCCCACGCCGCATCCGATGTCCAGAACCCTGCCCTCCGGCTGAAGCGCTCCGATCCGCTTCAGGATAGCCAGAGCGGGGTCCTTCTCCAAATTCCAGCCGTGCCCCGCGACCCGACGCTGAAAATCCTCGGCCGACTCGTCCCAGTAGGCCTTGGTGTCCTTTTCCATCCTACGATTCACTCCTTTTTACCTTTTTGCCTGGAGGGTTCCCCCAGGACTTCTCATCTTATTCCCGAGCGATCGCATCCCGCCGCTCCGTCTCCTCTTCGGCGGCATCCCATCTCCCTCCCGCGCGCAGTGCGCGGCAGCGCTCGAGGAACGTGTCGAAATGCCGCTTTCTGACGGCGATATCCCTTTCCCATTCCTCGAGGTCCGCATATCCGGACCCCGTGAGACGGTACTCCTTCTGAGGTTCCCCCCGCTCGGGAAAGACCCAGGAGAAGGCCAGAGCCCCCTCCTCGACAAGCGCATGAAGGCAGCGGTACACCGTGGAGGAGTCCCGTTTGAAGCCTGGGAATGCCTCGGCAAGGCGCTGGCATATACGTCTCCCGTATCCGCCTTCCTCCGCTACCAGAAGCAGGATGAACGCACACAGGTGCCTGTGCCCGCTGCGCTCGAGAATCCCCACATCGATCTCTCCTTTTGAAATCCCTGTCTGCATATTTATGTACAGTGCATTTTAGTGCATTATGCATATCATGTCAATTCTCTTGACAAATTGGGGCGATGAGGTATAGTAAAACCAGCTCGATATATTATCGATTATCGTTAATTTTGAAATGACCCTTATTCCCACTTGCGCCTGTCTACTCCGTTGGAAAAATCGTTATGAACCAATTCGATCGAGTGGAGGAAGAGGAATATGGAACTAGCTGTCTTAGGCGTGACTTTTCTGGTGTTGCTTCTCATGGGACTTCCTATCGCTTTCAACATGCTCCTCAGTTCCACGATGTATCTGATGGTCGGCGGGTATCCACAGATCCTCGTCATACAGCGCCTCTTTGAAGGAATGAATGGCTTCGCCCTGCTTTCGGTGCCATTTTTTATCTTGACAGGGCAGTTCATGTTGAAGGGGCACCTGCTGGAGGCTCTCATCGATTTTGTCAACGCATTTCTGGGGCATGTAAAGGGAGCTCTGGCCCTGGTGACGATTGGGACGTGTCTTTTCATGGGATCGATCGTGGGGCTTGCCCTCGCCGAGGTCGCCTCTCTCGGTTCCTTTCTTATCCCCATGATGCAAAGGGAACAGTATAAACCCGCGTTTTCCTCCGCCGTCATGGCGGGAGCGTCTCTCTTGGGACCTATTATGCCTCCAAGCGTCCTCATGATCCTCTACTGTATCGCCGTGGGCCGAACCTCCATTGCGGGGCTTTTCCTCGCAGCCATTATCCCCGCTGTACTGATCGCATTGTTTCAGATGATCGTCGTCTACAGGATATCGCGAAAAAAAAATTATCCCAGCCACCCAAGAGCGGAATGGCCCAAACGATGGAAGCAGCTCAAACGGGCCGCTCCGGCCCTGATGCTCCCGGTCATCATCTTGGGCGGAATTTTTGGAGGGGTTTTTACCGTCACGGAATCCTCGGCCATAGCGGCCTTATATGCTTTTATCCTGACATTTCTGGTCTATCGGGAGGGCAAGCTCTCCGATCTTCCCGCAATTTTTATGGAGACGGCCTTAACCTCGGGATTGGTGATTTTGTTGGCGGGGAGCGCAACGGTCACCGCCTGGGCGATCGCAAACGAACAGGTCGTCTACTCCGTAATCGGCCCGCTCTCACAATTTCCGCGATGGGCTTTTCTCCTGTTGCTCAACGTCGTGTTGCTGATCAATGGCATGTTCATGGATGATTACGCCTCGGTCGTCGTCTTGGGGCCCATCATCGCTCCCGTCGCATGGCAGCTGGGCGTCGACCCGTTACAGATTGGAGCAATCATATGCATCAATCTGGTGGTAGGACTGATTACCCCTCCCTTCGGCATCGTCCTTTTTGTAACCGGCCCCATGGCGGGGGTTACCGTGGAGGAGACTTTTAGGGAAAGCCTTCCTCTGCTCTTCGTGTCGGTAATGGTTTTGTTCCTCGTCACCTATTATCCGCCCCTCACCTTGTGGCTGCCCCGATTGTGCGGGTATTGACGCGGTAGCTCCGTGTGGGAAGGGGGAGTGAAAAAGCGTGCCGATCTCTTAATTTTTGGCGGATATTTTTCTGAAGAAAGCTCGTTTTTGTTTCAAGGATAACGTATTTTCAAGAGGAGGGCTTTGTCATGAAGAAATGGTCGATAGCGTTCGTCACCCTGACATTGATCGTCACAATGGCCACAACCTCGTTCGCCGCAAAGACAATACGCGTATCCCTATGTAATTCCGAGACGCATCCTCAGTCCATCGGCCTTCAGCTGTTCAAGAAAATGGTGGAAGAAGGGTCGAATGGAGAGCTGAAAGTGAGGCTTTACTACAATTCTCAGCTTGGCGGGGAGCGCGAGTCCGTCGAGCAGGTTCGGAGCGGTTCCCTGGAGATGGCCACGGCATCCGCAGGCCCTATGACCACGTTCAACAATCGTTTCATGGTCTTGGACATCCCCTTTGCCTTCAACGATTATAACGAGGCATGGCTGGTGATGGACGGCGCCGCGGGGCAGGCTCTGTTCAAGAGCTGCGAAGCGGTCGGTTTGAAGGGATTGGCCTGGATGGAAAATGGATTCCGGCATACGACGTCCTCAGCCCGCCCCATTGAGACGATTGAAGATTTCAAGGGACTGAAGATACGAACGATGGAAGCTCCCATGCATATGGAGGCCTTCAAATTGCTGGGGGCCAATCCTACGCCGGTTCCATGGACAGAGCTGTATTTGGTCATGCAGCAGAAGATCGTGGACGGGCAGGAAAACCCTTTGGCCAATATCTGGGAGGTCAGCATGTATGAAGTACAGAAATTCGCCTCCCTCGACGGCCATATCTACGACCCCATGCCCCTGGTCGTCAATTTGGAGTGGTTCAAGGAGCTGAGCCCCGAACAACAAAAGCTTGTCGAGACGGCAGCGATCCACGGTCAAAATTATAGCCGGGCCATCAATGCCGCTCGGGAGCGGTACATCATTGACATGCTGACGCAGAAGGGGATGCAGGTCAACGAGGTTTCCGAAGCGGTAAAAGAGGAGATGCGCAAGGCGACGCAGGCATCGATCGTGGAGAAAATGAAAAAGGACGTTGACGAAAGTTTTGTCGATATGTGGCTCGCGGGGATCCAGCAGGCACGTAAGGACATCAGGGCCGGCCTGTAGCTCGGGACGTTCGAGACCGATCGAGACAGAGATGTGACAGGGATATGGAAAAGCAGAGATACTATAAGTTCTGTGAGCTCTGTGCCAAGGGTTTGTTTCCTTTGACGCTGCTGCTCTGTACTGCGATGGTGGGGGTTGCGATTGCCCATGTCGTTATGCGCTACATTTTCAACAACGCCTTGACCTGGTCCGAGGAATTCCTACGTTTTGCCATGGTCTGGTTCGCCCTTTTGAGCGCGGCGCTCCTGCATCATAAAAAAGGCCACGTTGGAATTTTGATCTTCAGGGATATGCTGCCCAATCGGCTCCGAAACTTCTGTATCCGTATCGTGCCGATCCTGACGTTTATTGTCGCCGTTTCCGTTTTCATCCATGGGGTGCAGTTATTGATCAAAACGCGCGGACAATATACGCCGGCTTTGCATATCCCCGTTGGGGTACCCTATGCCGCCATCCCCGTGAGCTTCTTCTTCATGGCTCTTTTCGCCTTCGCGCAGATACTGGAGATCACGATGGGGAAAGAATTACCGGAACGGATCAAGTAATCCTGATTTTTTGGATGATTTGGGATGTAGGGGCGGATGGTTTCCGCGCTTGAAAGCAGGTGTTTCTTGTGCCTGAAATCGGAGGAAAAATCAATGTCCTATACCCTGCAAAGGCATGAGGGGAAGGTAACTTACAGAGACGCCATCGAGAAGGTTGACGTTACGATAGCCGAGGATCGATGCGGAGGGCTCTTTTTGTGTCCCGAGCCGGGTTTGCCAAGTCCCGGCCTCATCGCCTCGGCCTTCGATCAGCCCGTCGATTCTCCCCCTTTGAGGGAGATAGCGCGAGGGGCGCGCAGCGCAGTCCTGCTTGTATCCGATTCTACGCGGGCCGTTCCCACCGCCGACGTTATGCCTTCCATCGTGAAGGAGCTGGCCCGAGGCGACCTCGACTTCGACAGGATCAAGGCGGTCGTAGGAACGGGCGTACATCGGCCCGCTACCGGCGATGAGATGAGGGTCATCTTGGGCGACGCCTTCTGGAAACGTATCGCTGTCGAGAACCACACTCCTTATGACGAGGATAATCTGGTTTTTATCGGGTCAACCTCATTGGGGACTCCGGTACGGGTTAATAAGACGGTTTGGGATGCGGACTTGCGGATAGCGATTGGGAAGGTCGAGCCTCATGAGTTCGCGGGATTTTCAGGGGGGCGCAAGTCCGTGCTTCCGGGGATTTCCGCCGAGGACACGATTCGCATCAATCACAGCCCCAAGTTATTGATGAGCCCCAGCGCCATTCCCGGATGCCTTGAGGGCAATCCCATCCATCAGGACATGCTTGAAGCGGCAAGGCTTCTGGGGGTTCACTTTTGCGTCAATATCCTGACGGACGCCCAGAACAGACTGATCGACCTCGTGTGCGGGGAGCTTGAAAAGAGCCACCTCGTCGCCGTGGAACGGCTCCGAAAAAGGATCGGGATTCCTCTCGAATCGCGCCCCGAGCTTGTCGTGACAACGCCCGGCACGCCTTTAAACATGAACCTTTACCAGTCCGTCAAGGCTCTCCTCGCGGTGGCTCCCATTATGCATCCGAACGGGGTGATCGTCCTGTATTCCCGCTGCGAGGAGGGGGTGGATTCCGACGATATGCTCCTGCCCTTCCGACAGTCCCGTAACCTGGATGGGGTGTTGGACTATCTTGGGGAGCACTACGGCATCCAGATGGATCACGCCTTGTTGTTGACGAAGGTTTTTCAGGCCGGGCTTCGCGTCGTGGCCGTCTCCCCCAACGTTTCGGATGACACGTTCGAGTTGCTGCACATGGTTCCGGCCAAGACGCTCTCGGACGGCATACGGATGGCTTTTGAGATGCTCGGAGAAAAGGAGGGTAAAGTATTGTTTTTTCCTCGGCCCCAAAGTACCCTTCCCTATATGAGATAATGTTATTTTTCGTCAGGAGCGGATGACTCCTGAAAAAACAACGGAGAAGCTCGTATTATCCGAAGGCTTGGGGATCGTGGAAGATGCTGAAACGCAGAATTAGAAGCGATGATGTCGTTGATTACCTGATTGACGCCATATTGAGGGGGGATTTCAAGCCAGGAGCCAAAATTGTGGAAATGCAGGCGGCAAAACTTTTGGACGTCAGTCAAGCCACGATAAGGGAAGCCTTTCGTGAACTGGTCGCGAAGGGGTTTCTGTACTCGGTTCCCTTCAAGGGAACCTATGTGCGTCGTTTTTCGGCAAAGGGCCTTAAAGATTATTTCAGAACCCGAACCGAGATCGAGGTGCTGGCGGCCCGGTGGTCCTTCGACCTGATGGGACGGGCGATGGACTGGGAAAAGCTTCGGGACTGCATTGCTGGGATGGAACATTCCCTCTTGAAGAGCGACCACGTCGCCTTCCGCAGAATGGATATGGAATTTCATCGCACGATGGTATCGGGTTGCGAGAGTCCCTCCCTGCTTGCGGCATGGGAAGCTCTGGGCCATAGCTTTTGGGCCTATTTCGGCATCTATGTGGAACAACGGCACTACAGGCTCGACAGCCAGGTGGAGATGCACCGTTCCATTCTGGAAAGCCTGCGAAAGGGGCAGTTCGATCTTTTGCGCAGTAACCTGGTCAACCACTACGTTGACATCAGCGCAGTCTTGGAGGTGGTTGACCAGGAAAAATAGGAAATGGAGGAAAAACATCGTGTACTTGGGCAGGGAAAAATTCAAGATTACCAAGATCGTTGCACGGGAAATCCTGGACTGTCGTTTCAACCCTACCGTTCAGGTGGATGTATGGGTAGGGGACAGCGTTTTCGGGCGCGCCGACGTGCCGGCGGGCCGCTCGCGCGGGGAACGCGAAGCATGGGAAATCCGCGACGGCGACTCGACCATCTATGGGGGATTAGGCGTACAAGGGGCGGTCAAGAATATTCACAGTACGATCGCTCCCGCCCTCCTGGGGATGGACGTGCGGGATCAGCGCAACATTGACCTCGCCATGGTCAAGCTCGACGGAACGCCCAACAAGAAAAAGCTTGGCGGCAACGCCATTATCGGAGTATCCCTGGCTTGTGCGCGCGCTGCGGCGAACGCCTGCGACCTCCCTCTGTATCGTTACCTCAATGTCAACGCACATGTCCTTCCCGTACCGCTGCTGAATTACATCAACGGAGGCCGCTTGACCTCCAATGACCTGGACTTCCAGGAAATCTGTATCTTTCCCGTTGGCGCCGAGACATTTCGCGAATCGATGCTCATCGGGTGGGACGTCTACAATATCCTGAGGGATATTCTCATCGAAAAATACGGAAAGATCGCGGTCAACGTCGGGGATGAAGGCGGTTTCGCCCCCCCCATCGTCAGCATCAAGGAAGCGATGGATCACTTGGTTCACGCCGTAAAAAAATCGGGGCATGAGAAAAAGGTCGAGTATGGCTTCGATTGTGCGGCGACGCACTTTTATGACGCCGAGAAAAAGATGTATAAATTAGAGGGCGAATACAGAACGCGCGAGCAGCTTCTTGATTTTTACAAGGATCTCGTCAGAAATTATCCCATCGTCTCCATGGAGGATCCCTTCGACGAAGACGACATCGAGGGATTCAAAATGGCCAAGGAGCAGCTGGGGATCCAAATTGTGGGGGACGATTTCCTCTGCACCAATCCCAAACTGATCAACGAGCGCGCCGAGTACTGCAATGCGCTGCTCTTCAAGTTCAATCAGGTGGGCACCCTGTCGGAAGCTCTGGATGCGGGGGAGAGCGCCTACAGGCATCGCTTTGGGATTATGGTCTCCGAACGTTCCGGAGAGACCGAGGATCCGATTCTCTCGGATGTGACGGTCGGACTCAACGCCGGCCAGATCAAGACGGGGGCCACCCGTTCCGAACGCACCGTCAAATACAACCGCCTGTTGGAGATAGAATCGGAGTTGGGGGATGCCGCCCTCTACGCTGGAAGGCTTTATAAAAATCCATTTTAGACGGCGCTTATTCTGAGGACGCCAGGCGCCGCTCAACACCGCTTGCTTGGTTTCTTGGTTTATAGATAGGCCGACAGCATTTGTCATGATGATCCACAGCTACCCCCGCTTGCTTGGTTTCTTGGTTTATAGATAGGCCATTGCTTTGCCCCACCTTGAAGGACGGGCGCTGTCGTTGTCCTGTTGCATAGGGCTCGGCGGCGTTCTCCTCATTCCTATTTCTATTTGGAGAATACGGGGCAATAGGGTAAACAAAACCCTATACCTACGGACGGGAACCCGTAAACGAGCAGGGATGCGAATAGCCTTTTGCCCTTGCGGGTTCTCTCCGTTTCCCCATCAATTTCAGGGAACGGAGATGATCATCATAAATTACTTCAAGAATGGGGATAAACTGCTGTCCCATGGTAACATTGCCCTCCGCCGAGCGGCTTTGGAGATATTGAACGCGGGGTTGAGCCGTGCGGATCCAGGACGGGCTACCCATGAGCTGATTCAAAGGGATGGGGAAACCCTTCATGTTGGAGAGAAACGCTATGCCCTACGGGACTTCGAACATATTTATCTTCTGGGAGCGGGCAAGGCAACGTTCCGCATCGCTGAAGCATTGGATGATATCTTAGGGGACAGAATTACCGAGGGAATTGTTATTTGTAAGGAGGGACAGGAGGGAAAGCTGGAGCACTGCTCCCTGCGCCTGGCCAGTCATCCCATTCCCAACGAGGCGGGCATGGCGGCTGCACACGAAATTCTCGCTTTGGCCCGGAGGACAAAGGCGAGGGATCTTGTGATCGCCTGTATAACCGGGGGCAGTTCCGCCCTGATGCCCTTGCCCGTCCCCGATATCACGCTTGACGACAAGAAGATCGCCAACAGGCTGCTGCTCACGTGTGGGGCCAACATCATCGAGATCAACGCGGTGCGCAAACACCTCAGCCTGATCAAGGGAGGCCGCCTGGCCCAGGCCATTCATCCCGAGGCGCTCCTCATCAACCTCACCGTGTCCGACGTGGTGGGAGATCCGCTCGATTACATCTCCGACCCAACGGTTCCCGATACCTCCCGTTTTGAAGACGCAAAACGCACGTTGGATAAATACGGCCTCTGGGAGAAAATGCCGAGCTCCATAGTCGCGTACTTACAAGACCCCCCAGAGGGGCGGGAGACCATCAAATCCTTCGAGGGACGCCGAGTGGAGAACCACATCCTGGTTCCCGGAGATGCAGCCTGCAGGGGCGCGGAGCGGTGTGCTCGGAATTTGGGCTACCATACCATGATCCTATCAACGATGTTCGAAGGAGAGAGCAGAGAACTGGGGCGAGCTTTCGGTTCCATCGCCAAGGAAATCCTGTTCTGTTCAAGACCATTGCCCCTTCCCTGTGTTGTGATTGGAGGCGGAGAGACGACGGTACATATCTGTGATGGCAATAAAGCGGGAGAGGGGGGGCCCAATCAGGAGTTCTCCCTGGGCGCCGCCCTGGAGATCGCCAATTTGAAGAGCGTCGTCGTTACGGGGATGGATTCCGATGGGACAGACGGCCCAACAACTTTGGCGGGAGGGATTGTGGACGACCAAACCCTGATTCGAGCCCAGGAAAAGGGTATCGACGTCTTCTTCGAATTACAGAAACACGATTCTTCAAAGGTTCTTTTGGAACTTGAAGATGCGCTCATAACGGGCAATACCGGCACTAACGTCAATGACGTCAAAGTCATGGTGATAGCGGACAATGGGAAATGGCATTCTTAGGGCGGGAGGATACAGGATCGTCCTCGCAGATACATTCAATTTTGCGAAGGAGTCCTATGAGGCGTTGTCCGCCATGGCGGAGGTCGTGTGGTGCGGTTCCCGCCCCGGCCTATTGAAGGCCGTTGGCGATGCAGACATTGTCGTAACCGAGTACGCGCGTGTGGACGAGGCGCTGATGACCGCGGCCCCCCGTTTGAGAGGAATCGTGGTCTATGGCGTCGGCACGGATCACATTGACTTGGAGGTGGCCGCCGCTCGCGGTATTTCGGTTCGAAACACGAGCGGCGCCAATGCCAATGCCAACGCCGTCGCGGAGCTTACGTTCGGCCTCTTGTTGAGCTGTCTGAGAGGCATTCATAAGTCGGATCGCTACATCCGATCCGGAGAATGGACAAGCAGGCAGAGCGGCTCTCTTATAGGCCTTGGCCATAGTACGGTAAAATAAAAGGTAGGAGAGGCGCTCAGGGTATCGAGTGAAGTTGCCTGGGGCATCCCCCCGAAAGGGGGTGATAGCGTGGAGAGAATAACAAAGCTGCTACAAGCTCTCGCAAAGCTTATAGCAGCCCTCGCCGAACTTCTTCGGCTCTTCAAAACGCGTTAAAATCCTCCGCTAGGGCGTAAGTCCGAGGTGGGGGTTACAGCCTCACTTCGGCAACCCAAGAAACAACCCCGTCCGACCTCTCCCGGGCGGGACTTCTTAATTATACCATTCCCGTTTATCAATTCCCCTTCATGATGCCGCCGTCGACGTTCAGTACCTCCGAAGTGATGAAGCTCGCGCCGTCGGAGGCCAGAAAAACGATCGCATTTGCAATTTCTTGGGGGTCAGCCAGTCGTCTCAGCAGGATCGAATCCACGACTCGTCGCCGATCGTCTCCCGTAAGTCCGGCGATCATGGGAGTATCGGTCGCCGACGGGCAGACGACGTTGACGTTCACCCCAAAGGGGCCAGCCTCACGCGCCAAGCCCTTCGAGTAGGAGATGACGGCGGCCTTCGAGGCGCCGTATATCAGATTGCCGAAGAATCCTCCTCCCGTCTTGGCCGCGACGGACGAAACGTTGACGATCTTCCCATACCTTCGTTCCATCATTCCGGGCAGGATCGCCTGACAGCAAGTAAAAACTCCCTTCGCATTGACGTTCATGACACGATCCCAATCCGCTTCGTCGCACTCCGCGAAAGGCTTGGAAAGAACTATGCCCGCGCTGCAGACAAGGATATCGATCCTTCCCCAGAGGGCAAGGATCTCGTCCCTTCGTTCTTCCACCGCTCTCATGCTCGTAATGTCCGTTTTGAACGCCCTTGCCGAGCCGCCCTGAGAGACGATGGCGGCGCATGTCCGTTCGGCTTCCTCCTCCAAAACGTCGAGGACTGCGACCCGAGCTCCTGCAAGGGCCAGCGTCGAAGCAACCGAAGCGCCGATCCCTCTGCCCCCGCCCGTTACCACGGCTACCCTGTCTTTGAAATCGAATGTCATCAAGACCACCTCCCTGAAAAATTTGCGTCTGCCGTTTCGATATTATTTGAAAAACTGAGGCAACAACAGAGAAAACCCGGGAACGTACGTTATCAGAATCAGGATGCCCAGCCCCGCGGCGAAGAAGGGGATGGTCTCGACCAGCGAGCGTTCGATACGCTCTCCCGCGATGTCGTTCCCCAACAAAAGGGCTGCTCCGACGGGAGGAGTCAGCAATCCCAGACAAAGGTTGAAGGACATAACCACTCCAAATTGAAGAGGGGATACCCCAACCCTGGTGACCAGGGGAACCAGGATCGGGATGAGGATGACGAGAGCGGCATTGGCCTCCATGAGCATACCGACGATCAGCAGCAGGAGGTTCACCAGCAGAAGGATCAGATATTTATTTTGGGTTAAGCTCAGGATTGCGGCGGACAGAGCTTCCGGAAAACGCGACGTCACGATAACCCAGCTCGAGGCCTTGGATGCCGCCAGGATGAAGAGGATTGTCGCGGTCGCTATGGCCGACTCGCAGAGGATGGGATGTAACGCCGAGAGTTTGAGATCGCGGTGCAGAACGACCCCGACCACCAAAGCGTAGAGGACCGCCAGGACCGAGGCCTCCGTGGGGGTGACGATCCCGGAGAAAATGGCCCCCAGGATGAAGAAGGGCATAACGAGCGCCCAGATTCCTTCTTTGGCGGCCTTCAGGGCGGTTCCTTTGGGAGCCCTTTCGTGCCTTGGAAAGTCGCGTTTTTTTGAGATCAGATATGCCGTGAGGCAAAGGACTCCGCCAAGGAGAAGCCCCGGGACAACGGATGCGAGAAACAGGTCGCCAATGGACATCGACAGTGCGGCTCCGTAGACGATGAGGCATATACTGGGAGGAATAACGGGACCGCAGACCCCAGAGGAGGCTGCCACGGCCACGGCGAAACTTGGCGGATAATTCTCCCGCTTCATCGCAGGAATCGTGATGCCGCCTATAGCCGCAACCGTCGCGACGGCCGATCCCGATATCGCCGCAAAGAACATGGAAGCGACAACGGTAACCATCGCCAGGCTGCCCGGCACCCAGCCGATGAGGGCATTGCAGAAGCGAATTAACTTCTGATTGATTCCGCCGGCCGTCATCAGGTTGCCCGCCAAAATGAAGAAGGGGATGGCCATGATGGGAAAGGAATCGATCCCGGAAAAAAACTGCTGGGGGATCAAGATCAGAGGAAAAGATCCTGAATACAGGAGGGCCAGGAGGGTCGCCGAACCGAGTGCATAGCCGATGGGCATGCCCAAAAGGCTCAGAACCAGGATGGTGCCGATCAGTACGCCATGCATGATTAAACCGCCTCCTTCGAAGCAGCGGGAAGGGATCCCCCCGCCAATCTAAGGAGGATATCCTCGACGGAGAAAAGGATCATGAAAAAGGCGCCAACAGGGATGGCCAGATAGATGAAGGCCATCGAAATCTCAAGCCCCGTGGAATTCTGGTTCATGGTGAAGGAGAGCAGCTCGGCTCCCTTCCAACCCAGAATGATGAAAAAGAATATGGCCAACAGCCTTGTCCCAAAAGTAATAAAGGTTTTCTGGGGAATCGGTAATTTGTCCACGATAAAATCGATACACATGTGGCGTCCGCACCGCGCGCCGAGAGAGGCCGCCAACATGACGAGCCAGACGAAGGCATAGCGCGCCAGTTCCTCCGACCAGGCATTGGCCTTGGAAAAGATGTAGCGCAGCACAATTTGATAAGCTATGGACGCGACCATCACGACAAAAAGACACGATGTCGCAATCCTCAGGATCTTTTCAAGGAAATCAAGCACTCTGGTAAAGATGCGCACGAGAACACCTCCTGCCTTTTTCACTCACGAATGCGGGCGGCGGACGCAAACTTCCTGAGATAACCCAAATGCCGCTGAGATCAGCCAAAACTCAAGGAGCGGCGTCCGCCTCATATCCGAGTCAAGTTGCCCTTACCTTACGGCATTCACCTCTTCGACCAAGTTCTTCAAGTCGGGGAACAACTCGACGATCTCCGACGCCCGCTCCCGGAGCGGAGCGGTATCAATGGCAACCACTTCGACGTTCTTTTCCCTGAACTTCTGGATGTATCCCTGTTCCTGCTCTTCAGAGTAGGCCGTACGCCATTGGGCCACCTCATTGGCCGCCTCGATAAGAGCCCTCTGTACCTCCTCGGGCAGGGCCTCGAAATATGCCTTGTCGAAAATGAAGACATCATTGCTCAGGACATGGCGTGTCACGATCAGGAAGGGACAGAGCTCGTACAACGCGTAGCTGTAGCAGAAATCCAACGGATTTTCCTGAGCGTCCACCGTGCCTTGCTGGAGCCCGGTATAGATCTCCGTCGCCGCCATCGGGGTCGGCGCGGCACCCAGAAGCTCCCAGGTCTTCAGGTACATCTTCAACTGAGGGGCCCTGATTTTCAGCCCTCGAAGCTCTTCGAGACTGGAGAACTTCTTTTTGCTGGTGACGTAACGCGCGCCGCGGTACATGGGCCCAATCAACCGGAATCCTCCGGCGTCGCCGATCTTTTCCAGGAGCTGATCGCCGGTTTCGCTGTACCACACCTTCTTAAAATGCTCAAAATCACGGTAGAGATAGGGAAACGGATCGATGCCAGCCAGCTTCGTGTAGGGCTCCAGTGTCCCGATGCTCTCGATCACCGCATTTACGATCCCCGGCTTCAGCCCCTCGATCGTCACCCGCCAGTCCCCCAAGGTGCCTCCGGAAAAAACCTCGACGACGACGTTGCCCTGAGTTTTCTCCTTGACCAATTCGGCGAACTTGACGCAGGCCATGTCTCGAGGATCCCCTACGGGAGCGACGTTGGCCAGTCTTACCGTCACAGGGCCGGCCCACAAGGGGGCGCTCCACAGAAATGCGAGGAAAAACACAACGACAACGAACAATCCCTTTTTCATGAAAACCAGCCTCCTTCGAAATAAGCCATGACGTTTAGGCACATAGTTACCTTGTGCCCACCAACCAGCCACTATCTCCAGCGCTAGGAAGAAAAGATGAAGAGATCGTCGAAAATCAGAATCCCCACGGCATCTGCAAGATCTCGATCGCATCCTCTCCCTTCGTCAAAAGTTCAAAGGCCTCTCCGGCATCCGAAAGGGAAGTTGATGCAAGATCATGTTTTTGAGGACATTTCTTCCGGTTTCGAGCAACCCCAACACTCGTGTCCAAGTCTGAAACATCTTGCGGCCATGGTCCCCCTCTACTCCGGCGGGAAATGAATGGCCTGCCCCCATGTAGCCATCGCCGCTTCGGGAAAGGCTTCCGAGACAGTTGGGTGCGGATGAATGGTGGAGATCAGCTCTTCAAGCGTCGCCTCCAAGCGAAGCGCCAAGCCCCCCTCTGCAATCATGTCCGTTGCGGGGCCACCAACCATGTGAACACCCAACACCTCGTCATACTGCTCGTCCGAGACGATCTTGACCATCCCCGCCGCATCGTTTGTAATGATGCTCTTGCCGTTTCCCGCCAGGGGAAAACGCCCAACCTGAACCTTGTGGCCGCGTTTCCTGGCTTCCTCCTCGCTCAATCCGACCGAGGCTACGGCCGGCGACGTATAGATAGCACTGGGCACAGTCTTGTAATCCATATGGACCTTATGCCCGTCCTCCAGCAGGATATTTTCCGCTGCAACCTCGCCTTCGCGCTCGGCCACATGCGCCAGCATGATTGGGCTGGTGCAGTCCCCCACCGCATAGACGCCCGGCACGCAAGTCTCCATCCGTGCATTCGTGACCACACGTCCGCGTTGAACCTCCACGCCGATCTCCTCCAGGCCCAGGCCCCGCGTCACGGGACGCCGGCCCGTAGCGACCAACACCCGCTCGGCTGAGAGGCGCTTCATCCCCCCGCCCGCATCGACCTCCAACACATAACCGTTCCCATCACGCGCGACACGACCCAGGCGTGCCCCCGTAAAAATGGACACTCCGCGCCCCTCGAGAGACTTACGCAGGATCCCAGCTATCTCCGCATCAACGTTCGGAAGGATCTGGGGCAACATCTCCACAATCGTAACCTCCACGCCAAACGCTGCGAAGACGGAGGCGAACTCAACTCCGATGACGCCTCCGCCCGCAATGGCGATACTGCGAGGCAGGGACTCCAGAGACAGAGCCCCGTCGCTCGTAAGGATTCCGGGCAAGTCCAAACCCGGAACGGGCGGCATCGATGGCTCGGACCCCGACGCAACGATAATGGCGTCCGCCTCGAGACGACGACCCTCCACCTCCAGGGCACGAGGCCCTGCCAGACGGGCGGTCCCTGAGATCAACGTCACTCCGTTGGCCTTCAGAAGGCCGGCTACGCCTTCAACCATGTAGTCCACGACATCCTGCTTGCGCTTCAGGATCACGCCCCAGTCAAAGCGGGGAGTATCGGCGTAAATGCCGATCGTCGGCCCCTCCTCCCGGATCGCGGTATAGAGCTCGGCGGCGTGAAGGAGAACCTTTGTGGGTATACACCCCACATTCAGGCAGGTACCGCCCGGCCGTGCACGTTCGATAACCGTCACCGAGGCACCCAGCTGCGCCGCGCGTATTGCGGCAACATATCCGCCGGGGCCACCCCCGACGACGAGGACTCTTTTCTTCACGAAAAACACTCCTTCGTTTCAAAGGGAAGCCATCTCAAGGACGATGGCTTCGCCCCTCAATCCCGTCACAATCAAATAATCGGCAGGTTACGAATCGTGTCGACCCTGTACGGGCCTCCAATATTTCATCGCTTCAAGCTTTCAGCATCAGAGCCGCTGGCCCATGGAACCTCGAAGCCAGCGTCCTTCATCTACAACAGAAACAACTCGGGATTCTCGATGAGTTCCTTCAGCTTCGCCAGCAGCGCCGCGGCATCGGCACCGTCGAGCAAACGATGATCCGCGCTCAGGCAGAAGGAGGCAATGGGACGGACAACGACCTCCCCCTCCACGACCACCGGTTTCTTCCGGGTCGAACCGACCCCGAGAATTGCGGCCTCCGGCGGGTTGATAATCGGAGTGAAGTTGTCGATCCCTGACATTCCCAGATTGGAGAGGGTGAAGGTCCCGCCCATGGTGTCGTCCGGGGTCAGAGCGCCGCAGCGCGCCCGTTCCACCAAGTCCACGCGAGTCTCTGCAATCTCTTTGAGCCCCTTGTTCTGGACCTCCTTGATGTTGGGGACAATCAGTCCGCCCGGCAACGCGATGGCCAGTCCGATATTCACCGAGCCGTGCAGCACAAATCCAGTGATCCGCCCTTCCTCGACCTGAACCGAGGCATTGGCCATCGGAGTTTCTGCCAGGAGCTTGGCACAGAGCTTCATCAGGATGTCGTTGACCGAGATTCTGACGCCGCCCTTCATTCGATCATTCAAACGCTTACGCAGAGCCTCCAGCTCGCTCATATCGACATCGACGAAGTAGTTGACCGCAGGGATGGTGTTAACGCTCTCAAGCATCCGCTCCCCGATGATCCGGCGCATCTGCGTGGCGGGAATGACACGGTCGTTCTCGCTCAAGCCCATCGAAGCGATAGACGCTGCCACGTCGGCCTTCATCAGGCGTCCCGAGGCTCCAAGCGAAGCGAGATCCAATCCTGCTTCCCGCGCCATCCGCGAAGCGACGGGTGAAGCCTTGGCGGTACCCCTTTCCTCAGCATCCAGGACATCCCGCGAAACCACCCAGCCACGCGGGCCCGTTCCCTGTATGGCGGAGAGATCCATCCCCTTTTCCCGCGCCATCCTCTTGGCCTTCGGCGACGCGGCGACGGGACCGGATGCGGGGGCCTGCGCAGCAGGAGCCGGCGCCCCGACAGGACGGGGAGTCGCTGTGGCAGACGCTGCCTTTGGAGATTCAGGGGCAGCGGGAGATCCCGTAGCTTCCGCGGGGACCGCCTCCCCTGCGGCCCCCAGGTATCCAATCGTTCCCCCGACAGGGACATCGACTCCCTCCTTGACGGTAATCGCAAGCAGGACGCCGTCCGCCGGACTCTCCGAGTCCACCGTCAACTTGTCCGTGGCAACGACAAAGAGGATCTCCCCCTTCTTTACCGTGTCGCCGACCTTCTTCTTCCATTCCTTGACCGAGCCGCTGGTCATGGTGAGTCCCAGCTTCGGCATCGTGATTGCAGTAGCCATGATACGCTCCTATAGAATCTTCCGGACAGCGTCGTAGATCGTGTCCGCACTCACTTTATAGGCCTGCTCCAGGGGACGGGCGAACGGCACGGGGGAGAAGGGCGCCCCTACGCGAGCGATCGGCGCGTCCAAGTACTCCAGGCCCTCCTCGCAGATCGTCGCCACGACCTCCGCTGCAAAGCCGCCCTGTTTGACGGCCTCCTGGGCGACACAAAGCCGTCCTGTCTTGGCTACGGACTTCAGGACCGTCTCCTTGTCCCACGGGGAGATCGAGCGCAGGTCTATCAACTCCACACTGACGCCCTCGGCAGCCAGCCGATCCGCGGCTTTGGCCGCATGGTGCATCATCATGGAGTAGGAGACGATCGTCAGGTCCGTACCCTCCCGATCGATACGGGCCTTGCCTATCTCTACAAGGTGTTCCCCCTCCGGCACATCGCCTTTCATGGGGAACAGTCCTTTGTGCTCAAAATAAATGACGGGGTTCTCGTCACGGATAGCGGCCTTCAGCAATCCCTTGGCGTCGGCGGGGTTGGAGGGGATGACCACCTTGAGTCCCGGGATATGGGCAAACCACGCCTCAACGGTCTGTGAGTGCTGGGCTGCGGCTTGATTGATGATTCCATCGGGCGCCCGGAGTACCAGCGGCACGGATTTCTGTGCACCGAACATGTAATACACCTTGGCCATCTGGTTAAAGACCTCGTCCATACACACTCCGATAAAGTCCGCGAAATGCATGTCCGCTACGGGGCGCATCCCGGCCAGGGCAGCGCCTACCGCTGAACCTATGATGGCCGTCTCGGAGATGGGCGTATCCCGAACGCGCTCCAGCCCGAACTTGTCGGGAAGGCCTCGGAACTGCCCGAAAATACCGCCCTGCCGGGCAATGTCCTCCCCCATGACGAACACGCGCTCGTCGCGGCTCATCTCCTCATCCATGGCCTCCAGCGTCGCCTGGGAAAACGTGATGTTCTTCACAGTCATGATCTCTCACACCTCGAATCAAGCATATATCCCGGTCATCAGTTCGGAAGCATCCGGTTCCGGGGACTCCTTAGCGAACTTGAGCGCGGCGGCGATCAGGCCATCCACCTTCTCCTCCATGGACTTCAGGTCATCGGCAGCGTAGACCTTCTCCGCCAGCACCCGTTTCTTGAAGGCCTCGATGGGATCACGCTCTTCGATATTTTTCTGGACCTCCTCGCGCGTCCGATACTTCTCGGGGTCCCCCACGTAGTGCCCCTTGACGCGGTAGGTTTTGCATTCCAGGAAAGCAGGTCCATTCCCGGCACGGATGTGCTCGACAAGTTTCCCTGCCGCTTCATAGACGGAGAAAACGTCATTGCCATCGACGATGAGCGCCGGCATGTCGTAGCCGTAGGCCCTGCGGGATATGTCCGCCACGGAGGTCGCCGTCAAATAGGGCGTAGTGGAAGCGTACTCGTTCATCTCACAGACAAAAAGAAGCGGCAGTTTCCAGACGGAGGCGAAGTTGGCCGCCTCATGGAATGTTCCGCGGTTGCTCGCGCCGTCGCCGAAAAAAACGACGGATATGTCCTTGCGTTTTTGCATTTTCTGTGCCAGAGCCGCCCCGGCCGCCAGATTATACCCACCGCCGACAACGCCGTTGGCCCCCAGCATCCCCACGCTGAAATCGGCGATGTGCATGGACCCGCCCTTTCCCTTACAACACCCCGTTTTCTTGCCATATATCTCGGCCATCATGCGATTCAGATCCGCACCCTTGGCCACCGTGTGGCCGTGTCCACGGTGTGTGCTCTCGATATAGTCCTTGTCGGTCAGGTTCGCCATAACGCCTGTGGCAATGGCCTCCTCCCCGATGTAGAGGTGGACGAACCCCGGGATGTTTCCAGCCAGGAAATTTTCCTCCACGGAACGCTCGAACTTCCGGATCTTGAGCATCGTCTCGTAGAAGAACTCGAGCCGTCCCCTGTCGTAGTCCTTCAGGGGCACCTGTGCAGACATTTTGGTGATATTCGGTGCATCCATTCTTGAACAACCTCCCTTAAAGTTCTTTCCCGGAGACGCCCGTCCCCAAGAACCCCGGAATCTAATCGCCCAACGAAAAGAGGGGCATATCCGTCTCCTCGTCCACAGCACGCGTCAGGGACACACCGTCCAGGACGTCAATCACGACCTCGGCCGTCACGGCAACGGCCCCTCCACCCTCCAGGATATGCCCTCCAAGCACCCGCCCCTTGGGGTCGGTAAAGGCTGCATGAAGGTGAACGACCGTCGTCCCGTCCGACTTCATGACTCCAATCGTCCCGGCGCCGCAGAGCACCTCGATGGGACCATCCACCGCAATGGGGTCGCAATACTTCAAACCCGCCTTTGTCCCCGGAGCGACAACGGGATAGACGTAACGCACCTGTCGCAGACTGCCTAAAAGCGTCGTTATCGCACCGGATCGGATGCCCCGCTCCTCGCAGCCCCCCCGGATTCCCTCTATGAGGTCCGTCCCAGGCCGGATCCGGAGGATGAACGTGCGTACCCGGGCCTCCTCAGCATCGAAACGAAGCCCTTTCACAAGCATCACCCCTTTGTTTTTGGCGCCTGTCACCGCATACTTGACTGAAACAGCTCCTGTTGAGAAACACCAACTTGAAAACCATTTTGAAAACTATCAGCCTGAAAACTCTCGGTTTGAAAACAGCCGGACCCGAAAACAGTCGGATCCGAAAACACTCAGACTTGAAAACCATCAGAGCCCTCATGCATGAATTCCTCCGCGGTCAGAGGATCAAGGGTGCGGATCAGCCGCGACTTTCCAAAGTTGATGTGCGCGTATACGGCCGTCAACGCCGCGCGGACGTCAGCGGAACGCACAGCCTCCATGATGGCCAGATGCCCCTGAAACGAGAGCCGAACACTTTCGGCATCCCGCAGAACCTTGAGCCCCACGCTCCGAAAACGCTCGGCGATAGAGCGGACCACCGCGGAGATCAAGGAGTTGCCGTAGAGCTCGACGAAATAGTTGTGAAAGGCGGCGTCGTGTACCAGATATTCCTCCACGTCTCCAGAGAAGCAACACGGTCGCTGAAGTTCGATAATCGCCTCCACCTCAGCCATACGCTGAGGGCTCAGCGGCAGACACGCCGCCATGACATACCCCTCTACCGCCGCACGCAGCTCCAGGATCTCCCTCAATGCGGAGTTACTGATCCCCTGAAAGCGGACGCCCTGCTTGGGGCAAACCGTGACGAACCCCTCGTTCTGCAAAAGCTGCAAAGCCTCACGCACCGGTGTTCGGCTCATGACGAGCACGTTGGCTATCTCGTTTTCCGAAAGCATCGTCCCGGGTAAAAAGCGCTGCTCCAGAAACATCTCCTTGATTTTTTTATAGGCTAATTCCTTTTTTGTCCCCGATCTCACAAAAAGGCCCCCCATAAAAAATTAAAATTTGCTATAATGTTATTAAGATTATACAGCTTCTTGTATACAAGGCAAGATGCCCTTGGCAAAAAATTCATTTTTATCCATGGAGGCGGGACCGGTAATCCATGAGCAGTAATTGATGTGTCTCCACGCCGTTTTTCCGAGGGCTTTGTCCGAAGGGGTATCTCTCCCCGATGCTGTTTTGCGTCCGGGATAAAAACAAGGAGGGCTTCAAGATGAGAAAGTTCATGAGAAAGTTCGGTGTTCCAGCAGCGTTCGCTTTTTTTTGTTCGTTCCTCTCCGCTCCAGCCTCCGCAGCCTACAAGGCTGAATATAAGTTGGATATTGTCCCCAGCATCACCACGGGTTGGGGCATGGGGGCCCAGTACTTCTCCGATTTGGTCAAAGAACGCAGCGAGGGAAAGATCAACATCAAGGTCTATCCCAACGCGCAGCTGACGACCGGCAAGCAAACCAATGCCTTCATGCTGCTTCGCAATGGGACCATCGACTTCGCCTGTCAGTCCACCATCAATTATTCCCCGCAGATCCCCGAGCTCAACCTCTTCGCTCTGCCCTTTTTCTTCGCGGCGCAGCCCGATCGCTACAAGGCACTGGACGCCGTCACGAACGGAAAGGCCGGCGAGATGATAGCCAAGGCTATCGAGGCCAAAGGGGGAAAGTTCATCTGCTTCGGTGAAAACGGGTTCCGCGAACTGACCAACAGCAAGCGCTCCATCGCAACCCCCGAGGATTTGGACAGCCTGAAGATCCGCGTCGTCGGCAGCCCTCTGTTCCTGGACACCTTCAAGGCCCTGGGCGCCAACCCTGTGACCATGGTCTGGAGCGATACCATGTCCGCGATTCAGCAGGGTGTCGTCGACGGACAGGAGAATCCCATCAACACCTTCTACCCCGTAAAAATCTACGAGTACCATAAGTTTGTGACCAACTGGCACTACGTTGCCGACCCCACCCTGTTCGTCGTCAACCCCAAGGTGTGGGATTCCTTCTCTCCGGAGGACCAGGCGCTTTTGACCCAGGCCGCCAAGGAGGCTGCAGCCTATCAAATTGCCCTGGCCCGCGTGGGGTTGGATGAGAAAGATGGAGGCAAAAATCTGGACTTTCTGAAGGGAATCGAAAAGATGCCCGAGATCTCCGACTGGAACAAACAACTGACAGAGGTCGGAATGACCGTCACGGACCTGTCCCCTGAGCAAATGAAGGTGTTCATGGATAAGACACAGTCCGTCCGTGATGCCTGGCGTTCCAAGATCGGCGAGGACCTCGTGAAGGCTGCCGAAGAGGACATGGCGGCGGTGAAATAACGCCACGCATTTTTTGGCATGAAAGAAGGGGAGGAGCTTATCGATCCTCCCCTTAATGTTAAGGTGGTTTTTAAACTTTTCGGGGGCTTGCTCTCCGTCCTTTTCGAGGAGGCTTTTTTTGTGCTGAAAAGATTTTGCGACTATTTCGAGGAGCTCCTTGGAGCGTTGATTCTGTCAATTATGCTCGTCGTGACCTTTGCCAATGTCGTCACTCGTTATCTCATCACCTATCCTCTGGCATTTACGGAGGAGATCACCATCAGCATGTTCGTCTGGATCGTGCTTCTGGGGACCTCCATCGCTTTCCGCCGAAACGCACACCTGGCCATGACTTTTTTTTACGACCTGATGCCACGCAGCCTGAAAAAGCTTTGTTTCATCATCTCTACAGCCGTATCGCTGACCTTCTTCGCGCTTCTGGGGTGGCTGGGGGCCCTTCAGGTCCTCGACGAATGGGAGCTGGGCGTGACTTCGGACGCCCTGGCCATTCCTACCTGCATCTACTCCTCGGCGATACCCGTGTTTTCGGCTATCATCATTATCCGAATCCTTCAGGCCGCTCGTATTACCCTGCGGGAAAAAGCTTATTAGGGAGGAACGCCACATGACCAACACACTCTTCAAAGATCCGGTGTTCTGGACCCTGGCGCTTTTTCTTATTCCCCTGATTGTGCGCATCCCTATCGCAGTCGCCCTGGGTATGGCAACCATCACGGTTGTCTGGTTTTGGGACATGGGTTACCAGATGCTCTCCTACAGTTTCTATGCGGGCATCGCCAAAGTTCCGCTGTTGGCCATCCCCTTCTTCATCCTCGCGGGCATTATCATGGAAAAGGTCGGGATTGCGTCACGCATCGTAAAGTTAATCAAGGAGATGGTCGGCGACGTCACAGGCGGCTTGGCCATAGCGACCGTCATCGTCGCAGCTTTCTGGGGAGCGGTCAGCGGCTCCGGTCCGGCCACCGTTGCGGCGCTCGGTCTGATTTTGATTCCCAGCATGGCCCAGGCGGGATATGACAAGGCGTTTGCCACGGCGGTCGTCTCGGTCGCCTCGGGGCTGGCCATCATTATTCCCCCCAGCATTTCCTTTATCGTCTACGGGGATATCATGGAGCAGTCCGTGGGCACACTCTTCGCGGCGGGAATCGTTCCGGGGATCATCGTCGCCGGATTCCTGTGCCTGGCCGTCTATGTCTACAGCCGGCGCAATGGGTTTCGAGGCGAGCCGCGCGGTGACGCAAGGACGCTCCTCCTGGCGTTGGCTGACGCCTTCTGGGGGCTCATGACCCCCGTCATCATCCTGGGAGGCATTTACGGAGGCATTTTCACCCCCACCGAGGCCGCAGCCGTCGCCGTGTTCTATGGACTTTTCGTCGGCCTGGTCATCTACCGCACCCTCACCCTGCGCGTGCTCTATGAAATCCTAAGCGAAACCGTGGTGAGCACCGCCGTCGTCATGCTCGTCGTAGCTTGTGCCGGGCTCTACTCCTGGCTGGGCGCGACCGTTGGAATCATCGACAAGATCGCCGGCCTGCTGCTGGGCGTCTCCAACAACCCCTCCGTCATCCTGTTGATGATCAACATCATCCTGCTCTTCGCCGGAATGCTGCTCGACGCGAACTCCATCATGTACATCTTCCTGCCGATCCTCATCCCCATTATCAGGGCCCTCGGCTGGGATCCCATCTGGTTCGGAGTCATGATGACCATCAACCTGGCGATCGGACAAGTAACTCCGCCCGTCGCGGTGAACCTGTTCGTCGGCGCACGCATCAGCGGTCTGACTATGGAGCAGATCGCCCGCCCCGCTATCGCTTTGATCATCGCGGCCATCGCCGCCCTGGTATTGCTGACGGTATTCCCCGTACTGACAACGTTCCTGCCCCATATGATGGGACTGATGTAACAAGGCACGATAAGCGACAAAAAACAAAGACGAGGGGGCTGCCGCAAAGCAGCCCCCTCGTCTTTCGGATTTGAAAATCCCACATCATCTCCGCCTGCCGCAATACCCCACAAACCCCATCCGCCCCACCATCCCACTCGACGGGCCCGATACGGGGCCGCCGCCCCGCCGACGAGGAGAAGACACGAGCCGCCGTTGAACGATAACTAAAAGTAACGACAAATGCGTTACAATATGGACCATGGAGGTGATTCCATGGAAAAGACAGCAACCTTGAGCCTGCGTGTATCGCCCGGCGTCAAGGAGGACGCTGAAAGCATCCTGAAAAAACTTGGCATCCCCATGTCCGTCGCAATCGATATGTATCTGAAGCAAATTGTCTATGCGGGGGGGATTCCGTTTCGAGTAACGTTGCCGCAGGCTCCAGATTCCATCAACATGGACCTGATGTCGAACGGGGAACTGCGTTCGGCGATAGCTGAAGGGTGTAGGGAATATAAGGATGGAAAGGCAGTCGATATCGATATTTTAGCGGAGCTCAGAAAAGTCCGTCCGCCAGGCGACAGTATAAAATGCCCCAGTAGCGACAGGACGAAGTGACCTACCTTCTTGGATTAATTTAGCAGGAAAGAAGGGATCAGCATGCACCAGCTTAAATTACAAAGGCTTGGACCTATTACAGAATGCGAGTTGGCTTGCTCGCATTTTATGATCTTGACGGGAATGCAGGCATCCGGGAAAAGCACAGTTGCGAAAGCGATCTACTATTTCAGGACCGTCAAGGACGATATTTATGCTGTCATCGAGCGGAGGGCAGTCGAGGCTTTTCAAAACTCATCCTCTCAGAGCGATGGATTAACCAGGGAACTGCTGGACGTTCTGCGGAAGAAATTCTTTCAGCTTTTCGGTTCGTCGTGGGGAATGGATCAGGACATGCGGCTTGAGTATCACTATACGAGGGATTGTTATATCGAGCTGCACCTGAGGAAGTCATTGGACTATCCTACGTCTAATTATCTCTGGATTGAACTCTGTCCCGCTCTTCGGGGTTTTCTGGAAAGAGGAGACCATTCCCTATCCGCCACCGCAACGGGTATCCCCGATCCGCAACGGAAACGACTCCAGTCAGAACTTCAGAATATTTTTAACGATAAATACAATATCGTCTATATTCCAGCTGGGCGCAGTATGCTCACACTTCTTGCCCAACAGTGGAGCTACATCTACATAATGATGGATGAAGCTCAAAAGCGTACGCTGGATTACTGCACGCAAAGATATATCGAGAGGATACTGGCCGTAAAGCCGGAATTCTCGGGCGGACTTGACGGCCTGCTGGCTTCTTACGGAACAGGAACACACGAGACCCTTGGCACGTGGAAAACAGCCCTTGCTCTTGTGGACAAGATATTACGCGGCTCCTATAAAGTTGAAGATGGAGGAGAACGTATCGTTCTGGAGAATGGCAAATACGTAAAAATAAACTTTGCCTCCTCCGGCCAGCAGGAGTCCGTATGGATATTAAATCTTCTTCTCTACTATTTTGCCCAGAACCGTCCCTCGATGTTCTTCATCGAAGAACCGGAGTCTCATCTGTTTCCTCGAACGCAGAAATCCATCATGGAGTTTATCGCGCTGATCAGCAACGAGGGGCATTCCATGCTGGTGACGACACACAGCCCTTACGTTTTAGGAACTCTAAACAACCTGCTCTATGCCGGACATTTCAGGAGGAGCGATCGACAGAAACAGGCGGCAGATTTATTCCCAAACAGCTTATGGCTTGACCATGAGGAATTCAACGCTTGGTTTGCAAATGGCGGCATACTGGAAAACTGCATGGACAGCGAGATCCATCTCATTCAGAACGAAAAAATAGACGAAGTATCGACGGTCATCAATGAGGATTATGATCGGCTCTTTGAGCTTCGTCACAAAGAGGATTGGGCAAATGCCTCTCGGTAATCATCGGTCCATCTGCGCGCCGGACGCCAAAATTATCGTCTCAAAGGATGTTGGAAACCGGGAACACAGAGGGCTTAATCCCAATCAACGTCAAGTGACGCACTACAAGATTGATGGGGTGATCATCACAACTGGGCCTCGATGTGATTTTGTCTTGATCAACGAGTCCGATAAAATAGCTTATTTGATTGAATTAAAAGGCTCTAAACTATCGGACGCCGCTCATCAATTGGAAGCTACGGAGAACACCTTGAAGAATGCCCTCAATCCATATGCCCTTCGATATCGTATCGTTTCCAGCAGAAGCAAAACACAGCAGATTGAAAGCGCGGACTTCAAGAAATACCGGGAACGATGGAAAAACAGATTGGTCTACAGGACAAACGAGATTGAGGAAAATATATAGGGAGGGTTCTAGGGAGGATTTACCCCTCAATGAAGCCGAGAGCTGACGAAAATCGAAGGCTAAGGCGGCCTTTGCAAACCGCAGCAAAGGCATACAACCTACCCGGAGGCACGTGCTGCCCCAAACAACGCAACCCGGGAGAGGGCACGTGCCCTCTCCCGGACTCCGAAACGGGCAAAAGGCCCGCCGTTCACCTCTTAAATAAAAGGTCTTCTACATCTCCGGCTTGATGGTGCCCAGGAACACCTTCTTGCCGCCCTGGATCTCGACGATCCCCATCTCCTTCTCGGCGTCGTGGGTCTCGTTCATGGTCGTCGTCCCCGTGACGGTGGGCAGGTCCTTCGTCTGCTCCAGCGCGTCGCGGATCTTGGCGGGCTCGGCGCTTCCGGCCCTCTGGATGGCGTCGATCAGCATGATGTAGCAGTCGTAGCCCAGAGCCGCGTTAACGTTCGGGGCCTTGTCGGGGTGCACCTTGTTCCAGCTCTCGGTGAACTTAGCCGCGACCGGGTTCATCTCCTTCATGGAGGGATCGTAGGCGAACGTGGTGTGCAGGAAGCCCTCCACGGCGTCGCCGCCCAGCGTCACGATCTCGGGGTTGTCCATGGCGTCCGCGCCGATGAAGCGGAACTCCGCACCCAGTTCCTTGGCCTGCTTCAGGACGATCGCCCCCTCGGCGAAGTAGGCGGGCAGGAAGACGATGTCCGGCTTTTTGGAGATCAGCTCGGTGAGCTGCGCCGTGAAATCCTGGTCGCCCGACTGGTACTTCAGCTCGGCGACGACCTCGCCCCCCAACTTCTCGAACGCGCGCTTGAAGAAGCTGCTCAGGCCGACGCTGTAGTCGTTGGCGACGTCGGTAAGGGTGGCCGCCTTCTTGAATCCCAGCTGCCTGGAGGCATAGGTCGCCGCGCCGGCGCCCTGGAAGGGATCGATGAAGCAGGCGCGGAAGTAGAACTTCTTGCCCAGCGTCACCAGAGGGTTGGTGCAGGACGTCCCGATGGCGGGGATCCCCGCCTTCTCGGCCACCTCGCCGCCGGCCATAGCCAACGAGGAACCGTAGGTCCCGATGATCGCGTTGACCTTGTCGTGCTCGATCAGCCGCGTGACCGCGTTCGCCGCCTCGACCTTGTCGGACTTGTTGTCCACGACGACGAGCTCGACCTTCTTCCCCAGGACCTCGGGGATCTCCTTGTGCGCCAGCTGCGTGCCCTCCAGCTCCAGCTGGCCGCCGAAGGCGTTCTGTCCCGTCAGACAGTTGTAGACGCCGATCTTGATGACGTCATCCGCGGCAAACGCCGCACCCACAAGCGCAAAAACGAACAGCAGAACCCATGAAACCCTACGCACCTTCCATCACTCCTTCTTTTCTCGGTCAAAAGTCGCAAAGTTTCCCCAAAAGCACCGCCTATTCCTTTGATTATACTATATCGCCCGGGACTCGCTTCGGTTCCGAATCGAAATCGGCGAACTGAAATCGGTGAACTGAAATCAAATGGAGACCGGCGTTCCGGGCCCCAGGGGCACCCCCAGCAGATACCACACAATCAGCAGGGCCGTGAAGCCCAGGATGTAGAAGATGGTGTAGGGCATCGCCATCGAGATCACGGTGCCGATGCCGACGTCCGGGTCGCTCTCCTTCTTATACTGTTCCAGCAGCCCGATGATGACGGGAAGGTAGTAGGAGAGGGGCGTGATGATGTTGGTCGTGGAGTCCCCAATGCGGTAGGCCAGCTGAGTCAGGGCTGGGGAGAACCCCACCTGTGCGAACATGGGGACAAAGATCGGCGCCAGGATCAGCCACTTGGCCGATCCGCTCATCATGAACAGGTTCAGGAAGGTCACCAGGAGGATGAAGAGCAGCAGCAGCGGGACGCCACCCAAGCTCATGCTCTTCAGCCACTCCGCGCCGCTCACCGACAGGACGGTGTCGAAGCGGCTCATGCGGAACAGGGCCACGAAGAACGACGCGGGCAGGACCACCACCATGAACCCGGTACTGCCGACGATCCCCTTCTGCATCAGCTTGGGGATATCCTCGCCCTTCCTGATCACGCCCGCACCCAACCCATAGGCCACGCCGACGAAGAAGAACAGGAAGAAGAGGAGCGGCATGACGCTGCTGAGCAGGGGCGACCGGGGGAGCAGGGAGCCGTCGGGCGCACGGAACAGGGATCCCTGAGGATAGGTCAGCCACACGATCAGGGCGACGTAGGCCACAAGAGCCAGAAGGGCGCAGAACAGCCCCCGGTTCTCCGCAGGCGTCACGGCATGGGCCTTCAGCGCCTCCTCGTCGCGTCCGCCCTCGTCGTCCCCAAGCATCCTGACGGTGTACCTCTCCGTCACGTAGACCGTGAGAAAGGTCAGGATGAAGGTCGCCGCGATCATGAAGTACCAGTTGATCAGGGGGTGGACCGGTACGTTCGCCGGGATGCCGGGGACCCCCTCGATGGCGGACCGGGTGATGCCCGACAGCAGCGCGTCCGTGCCCGCCACGAAGAGGTTTGCGGTGAAGCCGCCCGAGGCCGCCGCGTAGCCCGCGGCGATGCCCACCCACGGGTTGCGTCCCAGCGCCTTGAACACGGCCGCCGCGATGACGGGCGTGAAGATGATGCCCGCATCCGAGGCCAGGTTCGCGTTGATGCCCACGATCGCGATGACCGCAGTCACCAGGGCCCGGGGCGCCCCCAGGATCGTCTTGCGCATCAGGGCCGAGATCATGCCGGTCTGCTCCACGAGCCCTATACCCAGCATCATCGTCAGAATAAGCCCCAGCGGCGCGAAGTTCATGTAGGTCTTGACGAAATCGGCCAGGAAGGTCCGCATGGACTCGTAGGACAGAAGGCTGACGACCGCGACGGTGGTCTCCTTGGGCGCCTCGCCCGCCTTGGCCACCAAATAGGTCACGGACGTCCCCTTCTGCGCGAACCAGGCCGAGAGCCCCATCACCAGAAGCGACAGGAGGACAAACAGCCAGAAGGGATGCGGAAATTTGTTGCCGACGACCTCCACACCGCGGATGAACTTCTCGAACCCACTGCGCTTCGGAACAACTTTCGTTACGGACTCGCTCACGATCTTACCTCCAGACTCTCATTATAAATACCAGACTCTCATCACCTGCGCTGTGACTCAGGTAAGCGCCGATTGAATTGAAACGAAGACACATACCGAATGTGAAAAAGATGCAGGGCAAATCATTCCATCAATCGCCCTAAATCACCCCATTCAGAAAATCCCAGGCGCAGGAGGCGAAAAAGCGCACGCCGTAGGGGAAACACCCCTCGTCGGGGGCGAATCGGGTATTGTGCAGCACCGCCATCGCCTCGGGCGGCGTCCCGGAGGGTCGGCAGCCCAACCAGGCCATCAGGGCGGGGCGCTCCCGAGCGAAGAAGGAAAAGTCCTCGCCTCCCAGTCCAGGCTTCTCCAGCTCCACCATGCTGTCCTCGCCCAGCGAGGCCCGAACGGTCCGCGCAGCCAGGCGGAAGAGCTCCGGGTCGTTGACCAGGGGCGGATATCCCTTGACGTAAGTTACCTTGCAGTCCCCACCAAGGGCCCTGGCGATTCCCTGCGTCGTGCGCTCGATGAGCCCCGGAAGGGCACCCTGGGTATCGGGGGCCAGGGTACGCACCGTGCCCTCCAGCTCCACGCGGTCGGCAATCACGTTGTAGCGGTACCCGCCCCAGATTGTCCCAATCGTCACCACCGCGGAGTCCAGCGGGGCAACGGTCCTGGAGACCAGGGTCTGAAGCCCCGAGACGACCTGAGCCGCGATCACGATGGCGTCAACCCCTTGATGAGGGGCCGAACCGTGTGCCGTCCTGCCCTCCACCGTCAGATAGATGCGGTCGGAGGCCCCCATTTGGGGCCCAGCCCTCGCCACGATGTGGCCCGTCTCGTAGCCCGGCCAGACGTGCAGGGCAAAGAGGGCGTCCACATGGGGGTCCTCCAGGACCCCGGCCGCGATCATCCCCGGAGCCCCGCCCGTGGGGTTGAGCTCCTCCGCGGGCTGGAAGATGAACTTCACGTTCCCCCGCAGCCCATCCCTCAGCTCGGACAGGACGCAGGCCGCCCCCAGAAGCATCGCCGTGTGGGTGTCGTGCCCGCAGGCGTGCATCACGCCGTCCACCTCGGAGGCGTAGGGCAGCCCCGTCTCCTCGCGCATCGGCAGGGCGTCCATATCCGCTCTCAGGGCGACGGTCCGCCCGTCTCCACCACCACCCCTCAGCAGTCCGACGACGCCATGCCCGCCGACCCGGGAGCGCACCTCCAGCCCCAGGCCCGACAACACCTCCGCAGCAAGGGCCGACGTCCTCTCCTCCTGCCGGCTCAACTCCGGCTGCCGATGAATCCTGCGGCGCCATTCCACGACACGTTCGCCGTACTCGTGCGCAAGCTCCCGAATCTTTTCGTACACTCGGACAGCGCCTCCCCTTCCATACAAATTGGAGCTCCCAGCAAATCGGAGCTTCCAGCAGGCCAGAACTTAAAACATGCCGGGATTTCCTTTGAGAGACGAAAGCCCTGCATTATCGCAATAGTTTATCATATTGAATCAAAAAGAGGACAAAAAAAGGAGCGCGGACCATGCCGTGCTCCCACAAACCGCTGCCCTAAAAATTAACATGGGGGCTTTGATGAAGAAACTAAGCGACCAACACAACTCGCGTACGCTCGTTGGTTGTCTGCTTACGCCCCCATGCCCCCACGCCGCTATCCTGATAGCGGCGGCCCCGGCAAGCTTCTTACTCAAAACAGGCAAGCTGGGGTACCACCGGGGTGCTTCATGGATTAAAGCAGTGTTCTCCTAGTGCCTGTCAGGCGAAGAAGGCCGTAACCCTTTCCTTGACCCGGCTGCCGTCGGCGCGCCCGGCCACCCGCGGCATCAGGACGCGCATCAGCTTGCCCATGTCCCGCGCCGAGA
>NZ_CAUUWA010000007.1 GCF_963548695.1 uncultured Fretibacterium sp. | reverse complement strand
CCCTGGAGGGCGCGCAGGTGCTCTTCACCCCGGCGAACTTCACGCTCCCCACGGGGAAGGACCATTGGGAGCCGCTGCTGCGGGCTCGAGCGATCGAGAACGGCTGTTACGTCGTCGCGGCGGCTCAGATCGGGCGGAAGCCGCGCTTCGTCGCCTACGGTGGCAGCATGGTGATCGATCCCTGGGGGACGGTGATCGCGCGGGCTCGTGAGACGCCGGGCGTGACCCTTGCGGAGATCGACCTCGACTTTCAGGAGGAGGTCCGGGCCAGGATTCCCTCGCTCCGAAACCGGCGTTCCGACGTTTATGAGCTTCGGAGGCTCCAGGCAGCGCCCCGGCGTTGTCCTTCGTCTACTCGAGGACCAGGAGCAGCGCCATCTTGAATCTGCCGTCCGCCTTGACGTAGTGCAGCCCGTTCTTCTCGAACCTGAAGTTCTCCCCGGCACGGATGGGGTACTCCTTCCCCTCGTACCCGATGATCGCCTTGCCGTCCAGGGCAAAAACCAACGCCTCGCCGGGCGCGGAATGCTCGGACAGCCCCGTGCCCTCGTCGAAGCTCATCACCACGAACTTCAGCTTGGGGCTGCTCAGGATGTCCATGTTGACGATCTTGCCCTCCTGATACGGGAGCAGGTCCTTCAGTGCAAAAACTTCCTTGTCCTTCAGAATGGGGTTCATGATGGTCTCCTTTCTCAGCAATACCTCGACGTACACACCGTCCGTATCGGCTTTGATGCCTACGGGCGTGCCGACGGGGGTCACATAACACTGCCCCGCGTCGAGCGGGATCTCCCTTCCGGCCAGGATCCGCATGGCGCCGTGGGCGGCCAGCCAAATCTTGTGGACCGGGTAGCTCTCGGGGCTGATATCCGTCCCCTCCGCCATGGAAAAGACGAGGGTGTCCCGGATAATCCCGCCGGATATGGTGCAGCCGGAAACGGCCGGGTTCTCCGCCGCAAGGGTGAAAGCGCCAACCTTCATACTTACGCCTCCCGCTCATGATTTACGACGGTGTAAGTATAATATAAAAAATCAATTTAAGAGGTCTGTATCCCGGATTCACTTTTCAAAGTGATCGATAGTCTTTTTGGCACACGGCCTTTGGAACAGAGGTGGAGCGTGTTATACCCGTCGGGAAAGAGGTCCTCTCCGGGCAAGGCTGCTCCGTGAAGGGGAATTGGGGGTTTCCGGGTGGCACAAATCCGGGTTGAGGCGGCAGAGGTGGAGGGCTACGGAGACCTCCACCTGCTTCTCGGGGGTCGAGAGGTCGCCCGTCAGCTCGCAGATTCGCTCGTATCGATAGCGGACGGTGTTGTAGTGAACCTGCAATTCCCGTGCGGCCTCCCTCTGGTTCCAGCCACACCGTACCAGTGCCCGGAGCGTCTCGAAAAGCTGCGTGTCCTCCTTGAGGCCGCCCAGGCGGCGCATGCAGAACTTCCGAGCCTCCGTGCTGTCGGCGATGGGCGATAGGATGGTGAGGATGCCGAGTTCCTCCCAGAAGTACAGGGCGTTGCCCCCGCAGGTGGGGCGCATCATCTCGATGGCCTTGCGGGCCTCCTCGTAGCTCTCCTCACAACCCATAAAATCCGGCTTTTCGTCGCCGCAGCCCACCGTGAGGGTGAAGTTCGTCCAGGAATGCACCTTCTTTCGAACGATCTCGACTACGCCGCGGAGCCGCGACAGAAAATCCATGTTCCGTCCCGGCGTCGCGAGGAAGACAATGGAGTCGCTCATCGTGGAATAGGGACACTCCCGGAACACGGCCCTCATCTCCTGTTTGCAGAGGGCATAGATGCGCTGGCGGGATTCGTCGAGCTCCCGAGTCTCATGCTTCGACATCAGCTGTCCGAAGCGACGCTTGTACTCGTCGATATCGAAGATGACGCAGCGGACGGGCCCGGACAGGTCCCATCCGAACTGACGCCCCCGGTTCAGGAGCTCCTCGCGGTATCGGATGTTCCGGGTGATCAGGTCCTGCACGAACTCGTCCCGATAGCGGGCCTCCACCTGACGGGCGGCGATGTCCCGCTGGAAGCTGAAGAGCATCGCGGTCTTGGCGTGTTCCAGGACGACGCGCCAGGCGCTGCCCTCCGGCCAGAGTTTGAATATGAAATGGCCGTAAGTGGTGTTGCCCAGCCCAAGCCGCTCGTGGTAGTGCCGGTTCAGGAGCACCTTCTTCTCCCGTGCGCTCGACACGGGGTTGAAGCTGCCCTCGGTAGCGCAGAAACAGCGGCCGGAGACGGCATCCAAAAAGCATACCTCGATCTTGAGACAGGACGTCAGGTTACGGACGATCCCCTCGGCGCCGCCTCCCTCCGCCACTACCTGGGTGAAGGACCGCAGCACCGACTCGGAGAAGCGAATGCTCTCCACCTCGTCCGTCCTCAGGATGACGATGCGGATGATGTCCGAGTAGGACAGCTCCAGGGGAAGGCCAAGGATCGGCAGTCCCAGCCACTCGGCCAGGTCCCTGGCGTGAGGGGGGAATTCGCTCAGAAAACGGCCCTTGAATCCCAGCGCCGCCGCCCCTGCCTCGTGCAGGGCGATGACGAGGTCGTCGAAATCGTCCGGTTGCTCGCGGAACTGGTATCCCGTGGAGAGCAGGAGCTCCCCACCCCTGAGCCATCGGGCGATGTCCGGCGCCTCCATGACGTTGACGCCCCTGACCGGCCGGTCCAGCCCGCCCGCTCCGGCGATCAGCTCGGTCTCGGCAAGTTCCTGGGCAGTCAAGAGTTCTCGGACGGTCAGGGAAATGGCCATCGCCTCCTTACGAAATAACGATGAAATAACGATGCGGGGACTTCATGATCGAGTCATTATACAAAACTTTCTGGACGCACGAAAAAGGCGACCCCGAAGGGCCGCCCTGTCCGGCTCGTGTCGGTCGCTATTCCTTCGCCAGGCCGGCCTGGAGCGCTCCCAACCCCTTGCCCGGCTCGATCTTGTAGCCGCACTTCAGGCAGGCGCGCTCGACGGCGGCCATGGCCCCAACCAGGATGTGCTTGTCGATGTTGCCCATGTGCCCGAGCCGGAAGCTCTTGCCGGCGAAACCGGCCAGGCTCCCCGCGGAGTAGATGCCCTCCTCCCCCAGCTTCGCGCGGAAGGCCGCGTCCTCCAGCCCCGAGCCCTCGGGATAGAAGAAGACCGTCAGCGTCGGCGCGCGCATCTCCTTCGGCGCTGCGGGACGGAACCCCAGGGCCTCCATGCCCGCCACGAAGTAGCCGGCCTGACGGATGTGGCGCGCGTAGCGCTCCTCCAGCCCCTCCTCCTTGATGATGCGGACGCTCTCCTTGAGGGCCCAGATCATGTTGACGGGCGGCGTGCCCCAGTACTTGGAGGGATCGTTCATGATGGGGATCCAGCGCTCGAAGTCGGCGTAGGACTCGGGAATCTTCCCCAGGGAGCGGCGCTTCTCGACCGCCTTCCCGCTCGCCCAAAGGATCGCCAGCCCCGGCGCGACGCCGAAGGCCTTCTGGCTGCACGTCAGCAGGACGTCGATGCCCCAGTCCATCCAGGCCTCCGCGCCGGCCGCCGCCGCAACCGCGTCGACGATCAGCATCACGTCCGGGTGCTTCTTCTTCATCATGTCGCAGATCGCCTTGAGGGGGACGACGACGCCCGTGGAGGTATCCACGTGGGTCACGGTGACGGCGGCGTACTTCTTGGCGGAGAGCGCGGCATCCATCTGCTCGGGTGTGTAGACCGAGCCCCATTCCGCCTTCAGCGTGTCGACGGCAAGGCCCTTGTTCGCGCACATGTCGATGAACCGGTCCCCGAAGAACCCGTGGGAGCAGATCAGGATGGAGTCCCCGCGTTTGGTGACGTTCGAGACCGCCATCTCCATGGCCAACGTTCCGCTGCCCGCGATGACGAAGGCCTCGCCATCGCAGCGCCACATCGACTTCAGGTCGGCGACCACCCCTTTGAAGTCCGCGACGAACCCCGCGTCCCCGAAGGCCACAGTCTCCCGGGCCATCTGATCCTGGATCGAGCGGACCACCGGCGTGGGGCCGGGGATCATTACAAGCTTCGGCGTCTTGATCATCACTACATTCCTCCCTTTTAATGATAGAAATCACGAGGCATGAAAACGGGGCATGAAAACGAATGAGATACGGCCAAGCACACGTACGAAAAACCGACGAATATGTAAGAACCAGGCAGAGCATTCACTGTTCCGCGGCATAGTAGCCGCAGTCCGCGGATATCCGCGTGCAGGCCTCCAGCAGGCGGTCCTTGAACTCCAGCAGGCGTGGCATATTCCCCCGTACCGTCGGGCACGACACGCTCACCGCCCCGACGACCTTGCCGGAGTAGTCGAAGATCGGCGCTCCGACGCAGACGATATCCTCCACGTTTTCCTCGAGATCCAGGGCGTAGCCCTTCTCTCGAATTTCGGTGAACTGTCCGGCGAGCTCCTCCCAGGTCGTGGCACTGAGGCGTGTCCGCCGATCCGGGGCCGTGGCGTCCATGAGGTACTGCCGTTCGGGCTCGGGCAGAAAGGCCAGGAGAACCTTCCCGACGGACGTGCAGGTGAGGCTGGCGCGCCCCCCGATGCGGGAGTGCAGGCGGAGCGACTTCGTTCCCTCGAACTTGTCCACGTAGATGACCTCTCCGTTGTGGTAGATGGCCAGGTTGATGACCTCGTTGATGGTACGTTCAAGGGCCTTGAGGTGCGGACGGGCCTCTGCGCGAATATCGATGGACTCGATGATGTGTGTGCTGAGCTCCACCAGACGATAGCCCAGCCGATACCGCCGGGTCTCGGGGTCCTTACGGACGAAGCGACGGGCGGCCAGAGTCGAGAGCATCTTCGACACCGAGGCCATGTTGATGCCCAGCCGCATGGAGACCTCGCTGACGCCGGCTCCGTCAGGGCTGTCGGCCACACATTCGAGTATATCCAGCGCCTTGGCAAGGGACTTGACTCCCTTGCGGTCCTCTGCCGCCAACCTGATAGACCTCCTTCTCTATCGGTTGTCCCAAGTATAGCATCGATATTTTCACAATCAAAAACATTATTTCTTAATGAGAAATAGCGGGAGGCCAGAAAACGGTTTCCCGCTAAAATCGTGGGGAGGAAGAGTTCATGAGGAAGAGTCCATCACGAAGGGAGATTTTCGAGATGATCCGAGCTTTGCTGGAACATGCGGAACGTTACTATGTCCTTGGGGAGGGCGTGAGGATGGCGCTCGAGTACATTCGGGGGACCAACCTGCTCTCCCTGGCTCCGGGGCGATATCCGATCGATGGGGACCGTGTGTTCGCCCTGATCCAGGAACCGACCACCCAATCCAGGGACCGTGCGCCGTTCGAGGACCACAAGCGTCACGCCGATCTTCAGGCGACCCTGAGGGGGGTGGAGTATGTGGGGTACTGCCCCATCGGGAAGCTGACTCCGGAGGGGGATTACAACGCGGAGACGGACGTCCAGCTCTACAGCGGGGAGGGGGACTTGTTGATGCGCAACGACGCCGGGAAGAGTTTCGCCCTGTTCTATCCCGAGGATGGGCACCAGCCCTATGTCACGCTGGGCGATCCTGCGCCGATCAAAAAGGTCGTCGTGCGGATACGAACGGATATGCTGGCCGGAGGACGTGCGTCCTGATATCTCCGGGTTCGCGTGAGTTGGTTGTTGTAAGCATATAAATTTCATTGCGATTTTTTATATTCATCCACAATGATTTCCTTCCCTCGCTTTTCTATACTTTTCACAAACGGAAACGGTACGTTCCCCGAAGCGGCGGGCCTGTCGGGCCGTTATTCGTGGGGCGGAGCCGTTTTGCGGCACGGGCCGGGCACGGCCTCGCCGAAAAACTGATGAAGGCGGTGTTTCGCTATGGGTTATCCGAAAGGCAATCTGACGACGCGTGCGGTCGTGAAGCCCTGGAGCTACACGGTGATTCCTCCGGAGGGGCGCGTCAAGAACGTCCTTCCCTTCTTCGAGGGGTTCTCGACCACGATCCTGGCCTCTCCCAAGTACGGCGCCAGCTTTGTGTTCTATATCTCGACCGTCGAACCGGGCGCCAAGACCACGCGGACCTGGAGCGCGGAGGAGGGGATCGAGACCTTCGTCTATTTCATGGACGGAGAGGGTGAGCTGTCGGTGAAGATCGGCGGGGAGGAGAAGGTCCTGAAGCAGGGCGGCTACGCCTATTCCCCGGCGGGCGTGGGGATGGACTTCGCCAACAAATCCAAGGGAACCATGCGGATCCTCTTCTACAAGCAGCGTTATACGCCCATCGAGGGGCACGCCGCGCGGACGTTCTGGGGCAACGTCAACGACATCCAGGAACGCATCTACGACGATATGGCCAACGTCTTCATCCAGGACCTTCTGCCCACCGACCTGGGCTTCGACATGAACTTCCATATCCTGAGTTTCGAGCCTGCCGGCTGCCATCCCTTTATCGAGACGCACGTTCAGGAGCACGGGGCCTACATGCTCTCGGGCCAGGGCGTCTACATTCTGGGCGACGATTACGTCCAGGTGCAGAAGGAGGACTTCGTCTGGTTCGGGCCCTTCGTGCAGCAGGCCGTCTACGCCACGGGACGCGAGCGTCTGTCCTACATCTACTCCAAGGACTTCAACCGGGACGCCGAGATCTGATCCGAGAAAATCACGGACATCGGAAAAAATCACGAACATTCGAGTCTGATATTAGAGTTTGAAAGGAGACAACGTTTCATGGCCCTGCCGAAGAGCTTCACCCCGTTCCAGATCAAGGACAAACTGGCCGAGACGGGACTGAGGGGAAAAAATTTCGAGTTCCTGACCGACTACACGCGCGAGCAGCTCCAGAGCCTTTTCGAGGCCGGGGAGATGCTGGAGCCCTATTGGCGGTCCAAGCTGAACTTGATGGAGGGCAAGGTGCTGGCGACTCTCTTCTTCCAGCCCAGCACCCGAACGCGCTTCAGCACGGAGGTCGCCATGCTGCGCCTCGGCGGTTCCGTGCTCTCCGAGTCGAACCCCACCACCAGCTCCTCCACGGCCAAGGGCGAGTCGCTCTCGGACTACCTCCGCACGGTCTCCTACTACGCCGACATCATCGCCCTGAGGCACCCCAACGAGAATGAGGTCTTCCCCGCGCTTCCCGGCGCGCGCGTCCCCGTCATCAGCGGCGGGTGGGGCAACGTCACCCATCCCACGCAGGGCCTGCTGGACGTCTACACCATCTATCGGGCGCTGGGGCGCTTCGAGGGCGTCAAAGTCATGATCGCCTCCTCGGACCTCTCCCGCGCGCGCAGCGGACACTCCTTCGCCCTGGGGCTGGCCACGATGGGGGCGGAACTGGTTTACGTCGGCACCAGCGTCAACCCCATTCCGCAGCTCGTCATGGACAAGATCAAGGCGACGGGCGCCAAGGTGACGGTGCACAACGACCTGACGAGCGAGGAGTACATGGACTGCATGGCCGAGGTCGACGCCTGCTACCTTCCGGGATGCAGCGTGCCCAAGAACGACCCCGAGGCGCGCGCGGCCTTCATGGACCTGATCAAACCCTTCTACATCACGCTCGAGGGCCTCGAGAAGATCAAGAAGAAGACCGGAAAGGGTTCCTCGTTATTTTGTGTGGGTAAGGAACTATTCTGTCAGATTCAACTGTCCTGCGACGAGGTAAATCATATCGATGAAGGTCCGTTTGCTTCGATATCCCCGTGCCTTCGCTTTCGCAGCCTGCACCAGACTGTTGGTCCCCTCGAGAATCGCATTGTTGACTTGAGAGGTAAACCATTGCAGAATCCCGTCCCAATGCGCCTTAATCGTCTGGGCTGCATCCTTCATTGCATCAAGACGGCTATGCCTTGCCCAAAAGTACCATTTCTTCAGTAATACCGCGCCTTCCGAAACTGGACGACCTCGACTGAAAATGTCCTGGAAAATCAGCTTTAGATGGTATGCCCTCGCCGTCTTTCGATTACACTTCTTCAGACTCAATTCTTCAAGCCGGGTACTCTGTTCTGACGTCAGTTTCTCCGGGGATTTCAGCCAAAGATAGCGCGTATGGCTCAGAAGACCGCTCGTCTTGCGTTCTTCCCGGCGAGTCTCGTCCACAGCCTCATTGATGATCTTGATGACGTGGAACTTGTCAAACGTCAGCTCTGCCGTGGGAAAATTCTCTCGTGCTCCCTTGATGAACGCGGGAGACATGTCACAGCACAGCTGACGGATGTTCTCTGGTCGGCCGCCATGTTCCGTCAGAAACGCTCGAAAACGGGCTAACACCGAGGAATCCTTCCCATCCGTCGCGAATATGGCACGCCTCGTGTCAAGGTCCACAAAGATGGAGACATAGTCGTGTCCGCGGCGGCTGGACGTTTCATCGAAGCCAACACGAGTGACACGGGAGAGGTCCAACTTTTCCAGTGCACGATTCAAGTGGTGCTTTACAAGCCTCCACACGCGGGTATCGGTCACGCCCAGCTTTTGCCCCAGCGTTTTGACAGGCATCACAGGGGCCAGATCGATTATCCGCCGTTCAAAAAGCAGAGTGAAGCCGCTGCCCTCGCTCGACCAGGGAGCACGGACCTGATGTACGCCGCACGTTCTGCACTTAACACGCGGAACACGAGCGGTTACGTAGGTTTCAAACTGGAAGAAGTCGAGGTGTCGCCAAGTTTTTTCCATCGTATCATGAACGCACTGATTCTCCGTCCCGCACGATGGACAAGAAAATTTAGCCCCTCTTGTAAAGTTGACGCGAATATCAAGGCGGTTTCTATCGGCATCGAGGTTAATGGACTCGATATACCACGGCTTCCCCAGACCAAGCGCGATTTCAAACACTTATATGTTTTTCATAATGTCACTACTATACCACTTCTGATAATTTTGAACTCATCCTTTCCCACACAAAATAACGAGGAACCCGTTTTTTTTTTAACGTCCGAGTGACGGTAAATCGAATAAGGAGGGAAATGAAAATGAAACGTTTTGTGACGGTCTTTACGGCTGCGGTCCTGTGTTCGGTCTTTCTGCCGGCGGCTGCCGGCAGTGCGGAGGCGGCCGATCCGAAGGTGATGCGCGTGGTGGGCAACTTCTCCACGAACTACAAGCATGTGGAGCTGGAGAAACCTTTCTTCGTGGACCTGCCTCAGTCCGCCGGACTCGAGTTCCGGACGAGCTACAACACGATGGATGCCGTGAACGTCAAGGCCGAGGATGCCCTGCGTCTGCTGCGGTCCGGGACTTTCGACGTCATGAGTGTCCAGATAGGGATGGCGGCCAGAGACGACCCCTTCCTCGAGGGAATCGACCTCGTCGGGGTATCGACCAACCTGAAGGACCTCCTTCCGCCTGTGGTGATCTTTACGCTGGTCATGGGCAGCATTTATCTCGGTTGGGCCACTCCCACAGAGTCGGCCGCTTTGGCGGTCGTCGGGGCCTTCGCCTTGACCGCCCTGGCCGGGAGATTGAGTTTCAAGATGCTGCACGAGTGTTTCGAGAGAACGATCCTGATAACGGCCATGATCCTTCTCATCACCTCGGCCGCGTTCTACCTGACGTTTGTCCTGGGGCTGATGGGGGTCCCCGAGATCATGGCGGATTTTGTCACGCGCCTGAACGCTTCGCCCTCCTCGCTGATTTTGGCGTTGACCATTTTTTATCTCATCCTGGGATGCTTCTTCGATGCCCTGGCAATGATCGTCGGGACCATACCCATCGTCTATCCCATGACGATGGCTGTCGGGATAGACCCCATCTGGTTCGGCATCTTTCTCGTATTGATGGCCGAACTGGCCCTGATCACGCCCCCCATGGGCATGAATCTGTATGTCGTACAGGGAGTGCGAAAGGAGGGGTCCATCTCCACCGTCATCGTCGGGACCCTGCCCTTCCTTGTGGTGATGCTGCTCTTTATCGTCCTGGTCTTCGCATTCCCTCTCCTGGTAACGTGGCTCCCCGAGGTCGCGTTCTGAGCCCTCTCCGCTGAGATTCGGGAAGGCTTCATCCATTATGCCCAAGGCAGGTAGAGAAGCATGAGTACGAGACAATTTTCCTGTACGGTCGTCAATGGCCTCGTCGCGGCCCCGTCGGGGCTTGTCGAGGCCGACATCGGCATCGCGGACGGCAAAATCGCGGCCCTGGCCGCCGGAGGAACGCTCGGCGCGGGAGAGCGCGTCATCGACGCGGCCGGGATGCTGGTCCTGCCCGCCGTGGTCGATATGCACGTCCACTTCAACGACCCGGGGTTTCCCGACCGCGAGGACTTTGCCCACGGCACGGCCGCGGCCGCGGCCGGCGGGGTCGGTACGGTCGTGGACATGCCGCTCTCCGGGGCCCCGGCCGTGACCTCGGTGGAGAGCCTGGAGCTCAAGAAACGCGCCGCCGCGGAGCGCGCGGTGGTGGACTATGCCCTGTGGGGCGGCCTCGTGGACGACAATGTCGCGGAGCTGCAAGCGATGCGCGAACGGGGCGCCATTGCCTTCAAGGCGTTCACCTGCTTTGCGGGCAGCGACTTCCCCTATGCCCGTCCGGACGTGCTCTTCCGCGGGCTGGCCGAGGCGGAGAAACACGACCTCCTGGTGGGGGTTCACTGCGAGGACGAGGCGCTGACGTCGTCCCTCGAGCGGGCGGCCCGGTCCGCCGGGCGCACGGGGGTGCGGGATTTCCTGGGGGCCCACGCCCCCGTCACGGAGCTCCTGGCCGTCGACATGGTGTTGGAGATGGCCCGTTCCACGGGGGCGCGCGTTCATATCTGCCACGCCACGCTGCCCGAGGTGATCGATCGGGTGTCGCGGGCCCGGAGGGAGGCGCGGGTGACGGTGGAGACCTGCCCGCACTACCTGATCTTCTCCGAGGACGACCTGGAGCGGCTGGGGGGCGTCCTGAAGTGCACGCCCCCCGTGCGGACGCGGGAGACCGTCGAGGCCCTTTGGGATTGTGTCCGGAACGGTTCGGTGGACGTGATCTCCTCGGATCACTCGCCCTCGACCGTCGCGCAGAAGAATCCGGCGAGCGGGAGCTTCTGGGACATGTGGGGCGGGGCCCAGGGCGTACAGACCATGCTGCCCGCGCTCTTCACCCATGGGGTGAGGCGGCGGGGCTTGAGCGTGGAGATGCTGGTTCGGCTGGTCTTCCGAGAACCCGGCTCGCCTGATGGGGCTCTACCCCCGCAAGGGGGTCATCAGGATCGGGAGCGATGCCGACCTGACGATCCTGAACCCCTCCGCGCGCTGGACGCTCGCTCCCGAGATGCTGCTTCATAAAAACAAGCACAGCCCCTATATGGGGATGGAGTTCGAGGGGCGCGTGACCGCGACGCTGGTGCGCGGCGCGGTCGTCTTCGATGGCCGAGGGATAACGGCGGACCCCGGAAGCGGAAGGCTTCTGAGAGGCAGTTTCTGAACCGGGCGAATGTCTCCGAGTCGGGAATCTTCGAACTGGAAGGTCCCAATATTGAATTGAGGAGCCTTTGGGGCGGTGCGGCGGCAGGCTGTGAGATTGGGAGCTGATGACTTTGGATGGAAACAGGAAACACGCGGATCTCATCCTGAAGAGGGGCACCGTGATCACGATGGACCCGGAGCGGCGCATTCTGGAGAACGCCTCCGTGGCCGTGGAGGGGACGCGGATTGCGGCAGTGGCCCCAGCGGAGGATATCGAGGCGGCGACGCTGGGAGGCGCGCGTGCGCTGGGCCGCGAGGACCTGGGGCGCATCGCGGTAGGGGCCCGCGCGGATATGATCGTCCTCGACCTCGATGGACTGGACGTGGGCACGATCGAAGATCCGCTGCGAACCATCGTCAACTCCGGGATGTCGCGGGAGGTGCGCCATTCGATCATCGACGGCCGATTCGTGATGCGCGACCGCGTCATCCCGGGGATCGACGAGGCGGCCCTTCGCGACCAGGCGCAGGCCTACTACGAGAAGATGCGCATGGGCTACTGGGAGCGGAGCGACGGCTCCCTGTCCCCGGCGGAGCTGTTTCCGGGATCGTTCCCGGAGGCCGGCCGGGACCTCTGAGGCGCACCGCATCTTCGAGAGGCGAAAGCTGTGGAGGACGGCACGGGGTCCGCGCCGTCCTCCGCCTTTTCGGGGGATTCGGCCTCGCGTACCGGCGGCGTGCCGCTCCCCGCGGACGGAACGCTGTGCTAGAATGAGCTTTCGGGTTCACCTCAGGTTCACCTCGGAAAGGGGAAACACGATGACACGGGAGCTGTCTCTCGGGGTTGCGGGGTTGTCGAAGGTTTACAGAAACTTTCTCAGGAAGGAGACGGAGGCGCTCCGGGACATCGACATCGAGGTCCCCAGGGGGGAGTTCGTCTCCATCATCGGCCCGTCCGGATGCGGCAAGTCCACGCTGCTTCGCCTGATCTCCGGCCTGGAGCGGCCGACGTCGGGGGAGGTGCGGTTCGGCCCGGGGTACGGGCGCGGGGACATCGGCTTCGTCTTCCAGAATGCGGTGCTCCTTCCTTGGAAGACCGTCTTCGAGAACATCGCCTTTCCCCTCAAGATCAAAAAAATCCCCCTGGAGGAGAATCGGGAGCACCTCGATGCCCTGATCGAACTGGTCGGGCTCTCGGACTTCAGAAACGCCCTGCCTCACGAGCTCTCCGGGGGGATGAAGCAGCGGGTCTCCATCGCCCGCGCGCTCTCCTGCAGCCCGCCCCTCCTGTTGATGGACGAGCCCTTCGGGGCTCTGGACGCCATCACGCGGGACACCATGAACATGGAGCTGCTCCGCATCTGGAGCGACACCCAAAAGACGGTCCTTTTCGTCACGCACGGCATCGACGAGGCCGTGTTCCTGTCCGATCGGGTTCTTGTCCTCTCCCCGCGCCCCGGCACGGTCCGGAAGGTCCTGACCGTGGACCTCCCGCGTCCCCGGACCCAGGAGATGCGCCTGCTTCCCATCTTCAACGAGTACTGCCGCGCCCTGCGGGAGGTCATAGGATGACCCCGACCCGCTGGAGGCGCGCGGCCGAGTACGGGCTGTCGTTCGCCCTGTTCCTGGGGATCTGGAAGGGGTACGTCGCGGCATACGACGTCCCGGCCTTCATCCTGCCCTCCCCGGAGGAGACGTTTCTCTGCCTCGTCCGGCTCTTCAAGGGGGAGATATACTTTCACCTGGCCGTCACAACGGGGGAGATCGTCTCGGGGTTCCTTCTCGGGAGCGTTCTGGGCTTCCTGTTCGGCTATCCCCTGGCCAGGAGCGTGCTGCTCCGCAAGGCCCTGATGCCCTACGTCCTCTTCGCCCAGACGGCCCCCAAAATAGCGCTCATACCGCTCTTCGTGTTGTGGTTCGGGCTGGGCTGGGCCTCCAAGCTGATCCTGATCGTGTCCATGGTCTTCTTCCCGGTCATGGCGTCCGTGATCCTGGGGATGCAATCCGTGGACCGCGGGATGCGCGACCTGATGCACGTCCTCCGGGCCTCGCGGCTGCAGACGTTCTGGGAGGTGGAGCTGCCCTCGTCCCTGCCGCCGATCTTCGCGGGGCTGAAGGTGGGGATCGTCCAAGCCGTGATCGGGGCGATCGTGGCCGAGTGGATCTCGAGCAAATCGGGGCTGGGCTACCTGCTGACCTATGCCTCGGCCCTGAGCGACACGCCGCTCCTCGTCGCCGCCATCATCGTGACCTCCTCCCTGGGCGTCCTCCTCTACGAGGTGCTGGACGTTGTGGAGGGGCGGCTTCTCGGCTGGCACGAGTCGAAGCGCGACGCCCATGCCGTCCTGAGGGAGGCCGCGCCGTGAGCCGTTACACCAGCGCGTCCGATCCCCGCTACGACGGACGCCTCCCTCACCTGCGCTGTCTGCCCTCCGAGGTGGCGCCGATCGTCCTGCTGCCGGGGGACCCCGCCAGAGTAGGGCGGATAGGGGAGGGGCTGCGGGATTTCCGCATCGTCTCGGACAACCGGGAGTTCCTCGTCGGGCGGGGGACGTTCGATGGGGTCCCCATAACGGTCTGTTCCACGGGAATCGGCGCACCCTCGACCGAGATCGCGGTCGTGGAGCTGATCCGTTCCGGGGCCAGGGCCCTGATACGGGTCGGGGGATGCGGGGCGCTGCGCGCCGGCATCGAGTGCGGCGACCTGATCCTCAACTCGGGCATGGTGCGCCTGGGAGGGGCATCGATCCACTACGCGCGCCCGGAGTACCCCGCAGTCGCATCCTTCGACGTCCTGGAGTGCCTGCGCGATGCGTGCCGCGAGCAGGGGGCGAGGTGGCATGTCGGCATCGGGGCCTCCGTGGGGAGCTTCTACCGCGGGCAGGGGCGCGCCGGGCCCTCCGCCCGGCCGGACGACGACGCCCTGTATCGGGAGATGCTCGGCCTCGGGGTGCTGAACATGGAGATGGAGGCCGAAACGGTCCTGACCCTCGGCTCCCTGTACGGGGTCCATGCGGGCAGCATCGTCGCCGTGCACTGCAACCGCGTCACGAATCGCTGGCTGGTGGACGACGGGGAGTCGCAGGGGCGCCTGTGCCGGGTTGCGCTCTCGGGGGCCCGCCGTCTGTACGAAAGATTGAGGCTCGAGGAGCCGGAAGCGATGAAAATGGGAAAGGACGTGTGTGGAGATGATTAGGAAGTTGCTTTTGGGTGCGCTGGTGCTGCTGGGGAGCGCCGTGTTCGGCCGGGGGGCGGAGGCCGCCGACCTGCGCAAGGTGTCCATCCAGATCGACGGGGCGGCCGTCCCCTATTACGCGCCGCTCTATCTGGCGCAGGAGAAGGGGTATTTCGCCGAGCAGGGACTCGACGTGGAGTTCTACTATTCCGCGGGGGCGGATATCGTCAAGAACGTGGGCGTGGGCAACGTGGAGTTCGGCTTTCCCAACGCGGATTCGGTCATCGTGGGCCGAGGGGCCGGGATCCCCGTCAAGGTGGTCCATACGACCTATCAGCATGGGTTGGGCGCGACGATCTTCAAGCGGTCGAGCGGGATCTCCGGACCGGCCGATCTCAAGGGGAAGAAGGTTGCGGTCACCAGCCTGGCGAGCCCGAACTACATTCAGCTCCAGGTCATGCTCAAGGAGGCCGGCCTTGCCGTCTCGGACCTCGACCTGGAGGTCATCGGCACGGGGGCCATCGTGGGCGCCCTTGCCGACGGACAGGTGGACGCCATCGTCTTCTCCATGCTGAGGACCGTGGAGCTGCGCAATCAGGGGGTGGATGTGGACGAGATCCGGTCCGACACCTTCCTGCCCTCGCACGGAAACGTCCTGATCGCGGGGGAGAAGCTGCTGAAGGACGAGCCCGAGCTGGTGGAAAAGTTCGTCTCGGCCCTCGACAGGTCCCTGGATTACATCATCGGCGGGCACAGCCGCGAGGCCGTCGAGCTCTCCGTGAGCAAATACGCGCCGAGCTTCGGCGACCGCGTCGACGTCGTGACGAGGATTCTGGACGAGATCTTCATCCCCTACCTCTGGACCAGCGACTACACGAAGGCGCACGGGTTGGGGGCCTCCGACGCGGAGCGCTGGGGACGGTCCATCGCCATCCTGAAGGAGTACGGCGTGCTGAAAACGGCTCCATCGGCGGAGGACCTGCTTTACGTGAGGCCCTAGGGGCGGGAGACGGTCCGCATGCGCCGAGCTCTGCTGAACTGGCTGCCCCCCGCGGCCGTGTTCCCCCTGCTGATCTGGGGGTGGAAGGCCTACATCGCGGCCTTCGACGTTCCGCCGAACCTGCTGCCGCAGCCGGAGGACGTTCTGAAGCACCTGGTCTTCCACTTCACGCGGGGGGACATGCTGCGGCACGTGGGCGTGACGCTTCACGAGGTTTTCGTGGGCGTCCTGATCGGGGCAGCGGCCGGGGTTGCCGCCGGGTATTGGGTCGCGAGGTCCCGTCTTCTGGAGCGTCTGGTGATGCCCTTTGTCCTGATCGTGCAGACGGCTCCCAAGATCTCGATCGCGCCGCTCCTGATCCTCTGGTTCGGCCTCGGCATCGAGTCGAAGGTGGCGCTGGTGGTCCTGGTGGTCTTCTTCCCCATTATGGTCAACGAGGTGGCCGCGATCCGGGACATCGACGCCGACCTGCACCAGCTTCTCTCGGTCCTGGGGGCCACGGCCTGGCAGCGCTTCGCCTATCTGGAGTTCCCCGCGTCCCTCTCCTGGCTGCTCTCGGGGATGAAGGTGGCCGTCACGCAGGCCGTCATCGGGGCGGTCGTCGGCGAGATGATCGGCAGCAAGGCGGGGATGGGCTTCCTTCTGATGCTGGGGAACGAGACCAGCGACATCAACCTGATCCTGGCCTCCGTCATCGTGTTGAGCCTGATCGGCCTGCTGCTCTACCTCCTGGTCGCCTTTGCCGAACGCCGTCTGGTCGCCTGGCGGGAACCGGAGGCGGAACCCGTATAGACCGCGGGCGTTGTGCCGAATCCAAGCCATGCCAGAATCGGGCCCACCAGTACAAACGGTGGGCCCGATTCTTTTCTCTTGGCGGTATTCTGGTGCGGTCCTTGTCGATTGCCGATCAGGAGGCGGAAGCCTCGGGCTCCGGATCCTCGGGCGGAGCGGTTCCGACGGCGATGCCCATGTAGGCCATGACCAGCGCGACGAATGGCGTCAGGTAGCAGAGAGGCACATAGGGGATGTAGTCCAGGTACCCGACTCCGAGCGTGGTCGCAAAGAAGATGGACGTCGTGTGCCAGGGCATCATCGTCCCTCCAAGGACCCCGGCGTCGCTCAGGGTTCGGGAGAGTACCTCCGGTGCGACGCCGCGCTGCTTGAAGATGGGGCTCATGAGGCGTCCCGTGATGACCTGTCCCATCGCCATGTTGCAGCCGATGGCCGTGGTGACGTAGCCGATCCCGAGCGTCGCCAGGATCAGGCTGCCCGTGGAGTGGATCCTCTTGGTTATCCGGTCCAGGATGTTGCCGAGCACCCCAAGGTATTCGAGCATGCTGCCCAGCCCGATGGCGAAGACGATGACGATCATGAGGTCGAACATGCTCATCATTCCGCCGCGGTTCAGAAGTTTGTCCACAAACTCCACCCCGGAGGAGATCGTGAAGCCCTCGTAAAGGGTCTTCATGATCTCCGAGAATCCACGGCCCTGATAGAAGTAGGCCACGAATACGCCGAAGAGGGCTCCCATCAGGATGCTGATGAAGGCGGCGACCTTGCGGATCAGGAGCACCACCACCAAAATCAGCGGAAGCAGCGATACCCAGCCGATCTTGAAAATCCCGTTCAGGGTCGCTCGATAGGAATCGAGGGTCGCCTCGTCGAACACTCCAGACCCGACATGGCGAAAACCCAGGAAGGTGAAGAAGATCAGCGTCAGGATGTAGGGGGGGACCGTGGTCCACAGGCAGCTTCGGATGTGCTTGAAGAGGTCCGCGTTGGCCATGCCCGAGGCAAGGTTCGTGCTGTCGGAGAAGGGGGACAGCTTATCGCCGAAGAGCGCTCCGCAGATAACGGCGCCGGCGATCATCCCGGGGGGGAAGCCCATGGCGATGCCGATGCCCATCATCGCGAGTCCCCCGGACCCCGCCGATCCGTAGGAGGTCCCCGTGGCCAGGGACATGATGGAGCAGATGAGCACCGTTACCGGCAGGAAGTAGCGAGGGTTGATCAGCTCCAGCCCGTAACAGATGATCGTTGGAACCGTCCCGGAGATGATCCAGGATCCGATGAGGGTCCCCACCGAGAGCAGAATCAGGACGACGACAAAGGCGGAACGGATGGCGTCTAGCGCGTGTTTCTCAAGGGCGTTGTAGTCGATCCCCTTGATCAGACAGAAGAAGTAGAGGATGATCCAGGAGAAGAGCAACGGGATCTGCAGGCCCAGCTTGAGCTGGACGAAGATGACGATCGTGACGGAAATCAGTGCGAACAGGATAATGGATTCCAGCATGCTGGTCTTTCTTTCCATTTCGATTTCCTCCCAATCCATATTTTGCTTTTACTTTTTCTTCGCTTCCAGGGAATATCGGCTCCGTTCCTGCGGCATTACCGGGACTCGCGCCCCATATTCACGCCCTCCCCGAAGAGCTTCTTCATCTTGGCTTGGAGTTGCGGCCGGGATGCGTATTTTTTGTCGAACAGGGCGAGGATGTGTTCCGGCTCCGCCGGGGCGGCCAGGCCGACGATGACCCCCATCGCGATGATGTTGACCGATTCCCGAGCTTCGAACGCCACGGCCCTGGAGAGGATTGGGAACCCGATGTGTCCCTCCGGCTCGTTCCCCGGCTTGACCGTGTCCGAGTCGTAGATGAGGATGCAGGGCTTCTCCGTGTCGCGATATCGATCGTAGCTCACCTGAGCCAGACACAGCACGATATCCGGGTTCAGAACCTCGGGGAAGTCTATCTCCTCGTCGCTGATGATGACGTCGGATTTTGTGAAGGTCCCTCGCGTCTCGACCCCGTAAGAGGCCGTCATGGTCGCTTTTTTCCCGCCAAAAATGCTGGCCGCCTCGCCCAGCAGGTTGCCGATGGAGAGCAGGCCCTGTCCGCCGACCCCGCTGAGCACGATCTCCCACGTGCCCTTCATCGTCCGTCCCCCCTCTCCCGTCTTTGCGCCTCCTGCTGAATTCTTCGATACTTCGTGCCGTAGTCCTCGGACTCGCGGTCGACCATCTTCCCGACGACGATCTTGTCCGCAAGCTCGTCCGGCGCCATCTGGCGCGCCTTTTCGACGCCGATGGAGCGCTCGTCGAACCAACGCAGCATCTCCGGGGCGCTCTTGAATCCATTGTTCTTTCCGTAGTGGGTAGGGCAGGGGGCGATGACCTCGATCATGGAGAACCCCTTCTTCCTCATCCCGTCCCGGATCAGGTTCTTCATCTGCACGGGGTTGAAGGGGGTGGCCCGGGCGACGAAGGGGGCTCCCGCAGCCTCCGCCAGCTTGCAGATGTCGAACCCCTGCTCGATGTGCCCCAGGCGGGATGTGGAGGTGATGCGGGTCTCCGGCGTCGTGGCCGAGTACTGTCCCCCGGTCATCCCATAGTTGAGGTTGTTGACGACGATCGCCGTCACGTCCACGTTGCGCCGCGCCGCATGGATGAAATGGTTGCCCCCGATAGTCACACCGTCTCCATCGCCCATCAGCACCACCACGTCCAGCTGCGGGTTGGCGAGCTTGATGCCGGTTCCGAAGGCCAGGGCCCGCCCGTGAGTCCCGTGGAAGCTGTTGGTCGTGACGTAGTCGTCGGCCTTGCCCCAGCATCCAATCCCCGTGACGACGACGGTGTTCTCGCGGGTCAGGTCCAGCTCCGCGAACGCCCGGGCGATGGCCCCGAGGACGACCCCGTTGCCGCAGCCGGGACACCAGAAAAGAGGAAATTTTTCGGTCTTCAGATAGTCCATGCAGTTCATCGTGAGACCTCCTCCAGGCCCGCCAGGACCTCGGCCGGGAACAGAATTTCACTGTTGACCTTGTTCACGCCCAGGACGGGGATATCCGACGGCACGCATTTGCGCACCTCTCCCCGGAGCTGACCCAGGTTGAGCTCCGGCACGACGATTCCCTTCACGCGTTTGCCCACCTCGCGGACGACAGCCTCCGGGAAGGGCCACAATGTAACGATTTGCAGGACCCCGGCCTTGATGCCCCTGGCCCTCGCCTGCTTCATGGCGGCTTTTGCCGCGCGCGTGGAGCAGCCGAAGGTCACGATGGCGTACTCCGCGTCGTCCATCCCGAATTGGTTGACCCTCGTGATATCGTCGATGTTGTTCAGGAACTTCTCCTCGTAGTGGCGGATGAACTTGTCCGCGTTGTCCGCCCTCCCGCAGGGGGCCCCGCTCTCGTCGTGCCCGCTGCCGTTGATCCGAAACACGTAGGGACTGCCGTAGTGGGGCAGGGGGGCGATGCCGTCGCTCTGCCCCACAAATTCGTAAGGTTTGTAATCCTCAGGGGCGCAGGTCGGGACCTTCCTTTCGACGATGTCCGCCGGCGTGACCTCCCACCGGACGTACGGCTCCCGCAAGTGCCCGACATTCTCGTCGGCCAGGAATACGACGGGGGTCCGGTACTTCTCCGAGAGGTTGAAGGCCAGAATCATCAGGTCGTAGCACTCCTGGACGGACGACGGGGACAGAACGATGATGCCGTGGTCCCCATGGGTTCCCCATTTGGCCTGCATCAGGTCCCCCTGCGCGGGTTTGGTAGCGAGTCCGGTGCTCGGCCCGGACCGCTGGACGTTGATGATGACGCAGGGGACCTCTCCCATGACTGCGACCCCCAGGTTTTCCTGCATCAGGGAGAATCCCGGTCCACTCGTGGCCGTGTAGGCCTTCTTGCCCGACAGGGACGCCCCGATGATCGCCGCGATGCTTCCCAGCTCGTCCTCCATCTGGACGAAAATTCCCCCCACCGCCGGAAGGCGGATCGACGAGAGCTCCGCCACCTCGGAGGACGGGGTGATGGGGTATCCCGCATAGAACCTGGCCCCGGCAGCGATCGCTCCCGCCGTCATGGCGTCGTTGCCCAGGGTGAAGATGACCTCTCCCTCCCGCTTCATCTCTTCACCTCCACCGTCACCGCAAAATCGGGGCACCGCAGCTCGCAGAGCCGGCACCCGATACAGTCCTCAACCCTCCTGGGGACCGGCGGGTTCCCCCGCTCGAAGTCGAACACCTTCTTTGGACAAAATTCGGCGCAGATGCCGCAGGCCTTGCACCACTCGTTGACACGGACATCGTTCATCGCGCCATCCCCCCTTCCTCGATCCTTAGCCTTTTTTCTCCCTCCCGAGATACAGCCGCCCGGGGTCTACCTCCATCCTGAGCACACGAAGCTCCTCCTCCGTCGGCGGGGCGATTGTCTCCTTTCCCCGAAAGCATACGTCCCATCCCGTCCGTTCCGCGATCTCGCCGGCTCCCCCGGAGCCGGGGAACACCTCAGTGACCTCCAGGACCCCCGTCCCCGGATTTGGCCTCATCTTGCACAGATCGGTGATGACGCAGACGTCGCCGCCCCGGTACAGCCCGCAGTCGTACCGGTCCTCCCCCGACGGCCCCCTCATCCCCGCCGGGCTGGTCAGGTACTGGACCCGTTCCGGGAAGCGCCGCTTTTCGTGTACCATCATCGCGACGACCTTGTCCGCCAGGGAGGCGATGTCGTTCGCACCGCCGCTGCCCGTGAAGCGGGACCTCGGGCCCTTCCCATCCCCGGAAACGCCGGCGGGCCAATATCCCCCCAACCCGGTGGAGTTCAGGTTGCCGTACTTGTCGCACTCCGCTGCCCCCAACACCCCGATCGTGCAGTATCCACGACAGGCGATGGTTCCGAAGGCGTCCACCAGGGAGGAGAGCGTCGCGGCCCCGAGGGCGGCGCGGGGATCGGCCACGGAGACGGGCAGGTGCTCCATTCTGGGCCCCACGGTCCCGGCCTCCAGGATGATCGTCATCTCGGGAGCGTGCGTGCGCTGCGCCAGGCCCGCCGCCAGAAGGGGCAAGCCCGTCCCCACGAAGGCAAAGCTGCCGTCGGGGATCTCCCGCGATACGGAGACGGCCAGCATCTCCATGAAGGTGTAGCCGTCGGCGGTCAGGTTGCGGCTCTCCAGATATGCCCGATAGGCCTTGTCCGTCATTGTGCTTCCCCCTCCTTCTCGAAACGCGTCATCGAGGGGTTGTAGCCGTAGCCGGGTACGGCCCTGAGCGAGGAGAGCTTCTCGAAGCCCCCTGCACGTTCCAGATAGTCCCAGTCGTCCTTCGTCTCGGCCACATGTTCCGTCCAGAACTCCCGAACCCCCTGGAGGCTCCGGCCCTTGACGACCCGCGCGTAGTTCTGAAACCAGCTGTAGTCATAGTCGTAATAATTCGGCACGGCCGTTGGGTACCCCCCGAAGGGCTGTACGACGATGGCCTTGACGAAGTGAGGGGCGATCTGATTGTGTTCCGGGACCTGCCGCAGCTCCTCGGGCGGACACAGGCGCTCGCACTCCACGATCAGGGTGGAGGCGCAGAGGGCCTGATCGAGGTCCGGTCCTACCAGTCCCTCCATACGGACCGTTCCGTCGGCGGCCGCCCGCTGGACGTGGATGACGGAGACCTCCGGTTTGAGGGGCGGCACCAGAAGAACCTTGACCCCCTCCTTGCCCGTGTAGTGCGCGGAGCGCCGACCCGTCTGCAGGAGACGGTTGGTCCGGTTTCCGCAGCTGTCCTCCTTCCCGTGCATGCGGGAGGGGCGGAGGCCAAACCCGTCGAAGGGATCATCCACCACCTCGTACTTCTTGGGAGGGATGCCGTCGTGAATCCATGTCCCGTCCTCGCGCACGCCGCGGAGCCCGGCCTTGCCGAACACGTCGTACTCCAGCAGGTCGCTGCCCAGGTTCGCCATGCAGGGCATGAAGGGCAGACCGAGACGTCCCGCCAGGGTCCGCTGGGCGAAGCTCCAGTTCGAATAGTCCTCGATCAGTTCGATCGCCCCCTCCTCTATGGAGCGCCGGACGGCATAGGCGACCGGCATACCCCCCTCCATGCCGATGTAGGTGGTCTCCATCCAGCGGACGAGCCCCATGCCGGCGAGCATCTCCTCCACGACCGTGCCCCCGTTCATGGTGACGAACAGATCGCCGATGCCCTGCCGCACGACCTCCCGCGCCACGGCCATAGGGCGCCGCAGGATGGTGAAACCTCCAAAGGCGATGTGGGTTCCGGGCTTCACGAACCGCTTGACCGCATCCGCGGCGGACATTACCTTATTTTGCATTCCCTTCCCTCCCCTCCGTCTCGAATTTCCGCACGCCGTCGAGCAGGGCCGTCAGGTTCCGAACGGCGTCCTCCCAGCGCTCCCTGGCCTGAGAGAGCTCGCGCAGAAGCATGGCTCCGGCGGCCCCGTCCGGGCCTCCGCGGACATCCCGCAGCAGTCCCGGCAGGACTTCGTCCATCTTCTCGCGGAGGGTTCGGGCCAGCAGCAGGCTCTCCTGCTGTGCGGATATCTGGGCGTTCATGTGCCAGATCAGATCCATCAGCCTCTCCCTGTCCATCCTCATTCCTCCTTATAATCTCGAGCACTTCCGTCCCGGGAGAACCGCCAGCCCAGATACATGACGAAGAAACTGGCCGCCGTCCCCAGGAACAACCCGTCCACGGGGAGGCTCATCCGTTCCGCGGCCAACATCGCCGCCAATCCAAGGGAACTGGACAGGATGACGTACCCCCCGCCGACCCTCTCCTTCGTGAAAAACGTGAAGAGCATGGGGACCAGGAGCACGACGGCCCGAAGCCCCATGGAGAGGAACCCCCAGCGCAGGATGGCGCTTCCGCGGTTCCAGAGGACGAAGAGGGCTGAGACGATCAAAGACGCCAGGATCGTCATCCTGTTGACCCAAAGGAGGCGGCGGCTGTCGGCCTTGGGATTGATGAACTTCAGATAGAGATCGTTGGTGACGATGGTACCGAAACCGAGGGCCATGCCCGCCCCGGTCCCTACGACGGCGATCAGCAGCGCCGCGAGGATGACCCCTCCGAATGCGGGGGGCAGGCAGTTCACGACAAACAGTGGAAAGGCCTGGGCCGGGTCGATCGTGGGGTAACGCGCCATCATGAAGTAGCCGACCAGGATGCTCAGAATACCGACGGGTGGGATGAGCAACGCTCCAAGCAGGGCTCCCTTCCTGGCCTCCCTGGAGTTTTTGGCCGACAGTATGGCCTGGATGTAGGTCTGTGTGGACACCACGCCCAGCATCACGGAGAGGCCGGCTCCCAGGTCCGGGCCGATCCCTCTGGCGAAGAGGTTCAGATAGCGCTCCGCCGGGAACAGGCTCTCGAAGGCCCCCCAGTCCAGTCCGTGAAAGGCCACGGCTCCTCCGGCCAGGCATCCGGCGTAGATGAGGACCATCTTGACGATGCCGAGGAGGCCGGCCCCCTTCACGCCGCCCGCCATATAGCTCGCCATGATGACGACGGTAAGGGCTGCGGAAGCCTCGGGGGGCAGCCCGAACAGAACGAAGAACAGAGCGTTGGCAGCCAGGATCTGCGCCACGATATTGAGGACGATGCCGAGCGTCGTCAGGATGGAGGTGACGATGCCCGACAGGACGCCGTACCTCGAGGCGATCATCTGCTGAATGGTCAGGCAGCGGCTGTTGCGGAGCGGGTCGACCAGGAAGAAGAGGGCCACACAGCCCAGGGAGGCCCCCAGGGTGAACCACCAGGCGGAAAGCCCCCATCGGCAGGCCAGCTGCGCCGTACCGATCGTCGAGGACCCCCCGATGAGCGTTCCCAGAATCGCCCCCGTTACCAGCAGGGCCGACGCACTGCGTCCTCCGTCGCTGAAGTCCGAGGCGTTCCGCACGCTTTTTCCGGCCCTCAGCCCCAGGAACGTGATGGCCAGAAGCGTAATGGAGGCTGCTGTGATGTGTACCGTCGTCAGAGAATGCATGCCGTCACCTCGAGGATGTTTCGACGCGCCGCAGCCGGTTCGAAGTAGGAGGAAGCCGCTATAATGAAGCGGATTGACGAAACGGCCCCGGGCGTCGGAGCGTAAAATTTCGAAAAATATCGTAAAACGACAGGAAGGACCTCATCCCATGAACTTGAAGCCGATTACGGAAGGCCGGAACGAGGAACGCCGCGGCAGAGAAAAACTGATTTCGATCATCACCGAATCCATCCGCTCCGGGGAGCTCGCCGACTCGGAGGGAAGGCTGCCCAGCGAACGAGAGCTTGCCGAGCGGCTTGGGGTGACGCGGCCGCTTCTGCGCGAGGCGCTGATCATTCTGGACTACCTTGGGGTCATCGAGGCTCGGGGCAAGCTCGGCACTTTTCTCCGAAGCGTCGGCGACACGGGCTTTCTGCTGACCAACATTCAGGCCTCGGCCGCCATTCCCTCCCGCGCTCTGGCCCAGGCCTACGAGACGCGCGTGTTCATCGAGGTGCCCGCCGCGGGGCTTGCGGCAAAACGCCGTTCCTCGAACGACCTCAAACGAATCGAGGAGTGCCTGACGAACATGGAGGAGCAATACCGGCTGGGCTCCTACGAGGTCTGCGGCAAGACCCGCTGGAACACGATCTTTCATTCCCTGATCATCCGCGCCGCTCGCAACGACCTCTTCAATCGCATCTTCGACGGCATCTATCACGTGATCGAGGAGGCTACCGCCGCGATCAGGACGAAGCTGACGCAGGCCTACGTGGCCGAGGGATGGCTGGACCGCTCCATGAGGCAGAACCGGGAGATCTTCGAGGCCCTCGCCGCCTCCCGCCGGAGGGACGCCGAGAGGGCTATGTACCTCCACCTCATGGACTGCAACACGGTGCTCCTTAAGCTTCATGGCATTCCGACCGATGGGAGCGATGAGATTATGGAATATTACGATAAATTTTTAGCCGACAACGACTTCCAACCCTCTGTCTAGACAAAGGACTCCTGAAGTCTTTATCCTGGCCAAGCGCGCTGTTCGGATGCCAAAGGCCGATGTCCCGGAAAAATCGTCCCAGAAGATAGAAAAAGTATCACTCAAATCAAAGGTAGAAAAGAGAAAACCTAACTGGTCAACCAAGGAAAACCATAATCTACGACAATGCTACCACCTGGAAATAATTTTTGCAATCCCCATCGTAAAAATCATTGAAATAGAGTGTTAATTTTAGAGTTTATCGGGCTCCGCAAATGGTGTGGGTGCTCTCTGCGGGACTTCGGGAAAGTACCCTCCGGTGCAGTACGGCGGGAGGAGTGGTCGATTGAGAAAGGGAGGATAGAAACCTGCGCGGGATGCCTGGGGTGCTGGAGCGGCCCCGGCTGCTTCAGGAGGACTGATGTTGTGTGGGCGTGAAGAAGCAATAGGTGTTTCGTCCCGAGTTCTTCGCCTGGTACAGGGCGTTGTCGGCACGCTTCAGCAGGACCAGGAGCTCGTCCCCATCCTGAGGATAAACGGCGATGCCCATGCTGGCGTGTATCTGGTAGCACGTCTTCTCGAGACAGACGGGGGCCTCCAGGGAGGCCCGTATCCTCTGGATGGCGGCGGCATATTTGTGGGGCTCAGGGTCGCAGGTCAGGAGCAGCGCGAACTCGTCCCCGCCCACGCGGGCGGCGATGTCACTGGTGCGAATGCTCGAGCGGAGGCGGGCGGCGAACTCCTGGAGCAGCAGGTCCCCCGCGTGATGTCCCAGGGTGTCGTTGACGTCCTTGAAGTGATCCAGGTCCGCCATGACGACCAGGACGGACTTGCCCGTGCGCTTGGCGCTGGCCATCATCTGGAGGAGGTGTTGGTGGAAAAGCGACCTGCTGGGAAGCCCGGTCAGGACGTCGTGGGTGGCGCGGTACTTGAAATCATCCTCCCGCTCCTTGCGGCTGTGAATATCCCTGAGGATGCCTATGGCGCGGGTGATCCTTCCCTTCGCGTCCCGGAAAATCTGTCCGCGGCTCTGTCTCCAGCGGTAGACGCCATCCGCGCAGAGCAGGCGGAAGACGACATCATAAGAACCCTTGATGTAGGTTCCATCCAGAACGTCCTTCAGGATATGCCGGGCCTTGACGTCCTCGGGATGGATGTACTTGACCCAGCGTTTCATGGGGGGCAGATCCTTCAGGGAAAGGTGCTGCATCCCGGCCATGCTGGGGGAGCAGAAGGTCCTCTCCCACGCGCCCGGAAAAATCTCGAACACCCCATCCCTGCTGCATTGGAGGGCGATGCGCCACCGCTCCTCATCGGCCTTCAGCCGCGAGGCCATTTGGGAGAACTTCTCCGCCGTTTGGTCGAACGCCTCCGTAAGCCCACCCGAGGGCTCCGTGCGCGGGGGAACGCCCCCTTCCGCCATGCGGCCCATCAGCTCCATTATATGTTTCAGGTCCATACGGAGCATATCGAGCAGCACGCCGAAGAATCCCCCGGCGTCGATCGTGCCCTCGAGGTCGCCCTCGTGCAGCCTCGAGAGCATGGTGCGAACTTGGAGCAGGACGTCCCTGAGGGCAAGCGCCCTGTCGTCCCCCTCCAGAGCGACTGGGAGGGGGCTCCTGGGGTCGGCCTGGAACGCCAGTTCGTGAAAATAGCTGAGGACTTCGTCAAGTTCCGAGGGATCCCGCTCTTTGATGGAGTCGTTCCTGAGTATGGCGCTTACCTCCTTCGCCGGTTCGCCCTCCCGAACACGGAGGGAGCCGAGGGATGTTCCGGCTCGCATGTCCGCAGACCGGCAAAATTTCATGAAGAGCCCAGGAAATAATATCACAAAAATCCTTCGCTTTGTCCCTTGCAGCCTACATAGTCGGATGTCGCAACCGGATGCGGAGGAGTAGAATAACGGAAAAGGCCGGGCCTGAGAGCGTGTTGCCCGGGCAAATTTGTCCGAAAGGTCGTCCGAAGGAGAATGTCACCTAAAGGAGAATGTCACCTAAGAGAGAAGGTCATCTAAGGAGGAGGAAAGCATGATGCGGTCCCTGCGTCAGGACGCACTGAAGATCGTTCACGAGGCTATCCAAAGGGTGTTGCCGGAAAGTGCTGTGAAGGAGGCGCTGGCGGACGAGGCGTTCTCCGCGCGCCGGGGGAAGGGCAGGGTCGTCGTCGCCGCGATCGGCAAGGCCGCGTGGCGCATGGCGAGGGCCGCGGCGGACTTCCTGGGGCCGGACCTCTCGGGTGGGGCGGTCGTCACGAAGTATGGACACTCGATGGGCCCAATCGATGGGCTGGAGATCTTCGAGGCTGGACACCCCTTTCCGGACGGGAACACCCTGAGGGGGACGGAGGCGCTCCTGCGGAAGGTCCGGGGTCTTGGCCCCGACGATACCGTGCTCTTCCTCGTCTCTGGGGGCGGCTCGGCGCTCTTCGAGCGCCCGATGGACGGGGTGACGCTGGACGACCTCGTCGTCGTAACGGATCAGCTCCTGGCCTGCGGGGCCGACATCGTGGAGATCAACCGAATCCGCAAGCGCCTCTCCTCGGTCAAGGGCGGGCGTTTCGCGCAGATGGCCGCGCCCGCGCATGTCTACTCTGTGGTGCTCTCCGACGTGCTGGGCGACCGGCTGGACAGCATCGCGTCCGGCCCGGCCTGGCCGGACGCCTCCACAGCGGAGGAGGCCCTGGCGACCGTACGGAAGTACGGCATCTCGCTTCGGCCCGGCTTGGAGGAGCTCCTGAGGCTGGAGACCCCGAAGAGCCTCGGCAACGTCACGGCCGTGGTTACGGGGAGCGTGGGCGCGCTTTGCTCTGCCGCGGAGGATACGGCCCGAGGCTTGGGCTACGCGCCGCTCGTGCTGACCACGACCTTGGACTGTGAGGCGCGCGGGGCGGGAGCGTTCCTGGCCGCGCTGGCGCGCGAGGTGCGGGCCTCGGGACGCCCTGTTGAGGCTCCCTGCGCGCTGATCCTGGGCGGGGAGACGGTGGTCCGCCTCACCGAAAGCACTGGAAGGGGCAGGGGGGGCCGCAATCAGGAGCTGGCGCTGTCGGCCGCGCGGGGCATTGCGGGGTTGGACGGTACGGTCGTCGTCTCCGTCGGCTCGGACGGCACGGACGGGCCAACCGACGCGGCCGGCGGGATTGTGGACGGGGGCACGGCGGGGTTGCTGCGGGGGCGCGGGATCGACATCGAGAGGGTCCTGGCGGACAACGATTCGTACACGGCGTTGTCGGCCGCGGACTCCCTCGTGGTCACGGGACCGACGGGGACGAACGTCAACGACCTGGCGCTGGCGCTCTGCGGCGCCTGAGCCTCCATGGGACCGGAAGCCGAGGGCCCCGCGGCCTTCGCGGAGATGCGGCTTGAAAGTTTGACTCTGCTGATAAAATAAAGGCAGGATGTGTTCGGCGCGGGGCGCCGTTCCCGGGCCTTGAACTGAAAACCTGATCCGGAATCTGGAAGGGAGAGCTTTTTCGAGATGCGATTTGTTCATTCCGCAGCCCTGGGCTTCCTGCTGCTTTCGGTTTTATTCGCCCCCTGCGTCCCCTCCGCCAAGGCCTATGCCGTCACGGTCGATCCGGACGTGGAGGTGCATCGGGTGGTGGGGGCGCTCTATGCGCTGTCCGCGGCCATGAACCTCTATCACGCGGAGTCCGAGGCCATCCCGTCGCCCGAACAGCTGGGGCGCTATTTCCGGAGGGATACCCTGCCGGGTGGCTGGCCCGAGTCCGTCCACGTCGCGTCGTTTGGAGGGGCCTGGTGGGTAGGGGTGGCCGTGGACCCTTACTCGCCCGCCCGCAGGTTTCTGAGGGCGAACGCCCCCGAGCTGAGCATCCTGGACGCTCCGGGCGGGGCCCCTTGGATGGGCGCGTCCTTCGCCTGGATGGAGGCACTTCGGATGGAGGCGCTTCGGATGGGGGCGTCCGGGGCCGGAAAGGGCTCCGCGTCCCCTGCGGTGGAGGTCGCCGAGGGCTCCGGGGAGGACCGAAACGAACTGTTCTTCCGGACGCCTGGGACGGACCGGTATTGGTGGAGCCCCCTGCGTTTCTCGGACTCCGCTCGGGCCTCGGTCCTGAAGCGATGGGGACGCGCCGTGGAGGGTTCCGCGCTGACGGTTCCGCGGGAACGGGCCGCGGTCAAGGAGGAGTTCCGCGCCACGCCCGTGGGGCTGCCGGAGGAGTTCGGCGTCAGCTCCGATCAGGAGTCTGGCTCCTCCGTGGAGATGGGCGACGTGATCTTCAACCCCATTCCGCGGCCGAGGAGCAACTGATTCCTTGTTTTTTCCGGGCGTAGGCTGCCCGGTGCGGTACTTTGCATCTTTTGCGGTTCGGCAAGGGTGGCAGACAATTGTCAGGAGGGATTTTTTGATGAAAATGAAGGGGAGAGGTTGGCCGTTTTCGGCGGCGGAGCTGCTCGTTTTTTGTGCGTTTTGTGCGTTTTGTGTGTTTTGCGCGGCGGGCACGGCCATGGCGGCGGACATACTGGCCGGTGCCTGCATCTACAGGTTCGACGACACCTTCATGAAGGGCGTGCGCAGGAGCATGGTCTTGGAGATGAAGAAGCTGGGGGGCGAGCTGGAGGTCGTGGACTCGCAGAACCAGCAGTCGGTCCAGGACGGCCAGGTGAGCGCCTTAATCAACAAGGGCGTCAAGGTGCTGATCGTCAACCCCGTGGACCGCACGATGGCTGCGTCAGCTGTGGAGAAGGCCAGGGCTGTGGGCCTGCCGATCGTCTTCATCAATCGCGAACCGAGCGCGGAGGTCCTGGAGTCCTACGATAAGGTCTGGTACGTGGGCGCCCACGCCGAGGATTCCGGAAGGCTGTCGGGCGAGCTGATCGTGGACTATTTCAAGAGTCACCCCGAGGCGGACAGGAACAGGGACGGCAAGATTCAGTACGTCATGCTGCGCGGCGAGGAGGGGCACCAGGACACCATACTGCGCACGGAGTTCTCCGTCAGGGCGATGAAGGACGGTGGGTTCGAGGTCGAGGAGCTGGGCAGTGCCACGGCCAGCTGGGACAGGGCCCAGGGCGCAGAGAGGATGAAGGGGTTTATCACCTCCGTGGGGCTGGAGAGGATCGAGGCCGTATTGGCGAACAACGACAACATGGCCCTGGGCGCCATCAACGCGCTGAGGGCCGAGGGCTATAACGTGGGTGACGCCGCGAGGTACATCCCCGTGGTGGGCGTGGACGCCATAGCGCTGGCGCTGGAGGCCATGGGCAAGGGCACCCTGCTGGGCACGGTGCTGAACGACGCCCGAAACCTTGGGGCCGCCGCGGTCCGGGTCGCCTTCGCGGCCGCGCAGGGCCGGGCCATCAACAAGGAGACCGTCGGTTATGAGGTGACCGACGGCAAGTACATCTGGATCCCCTATATGAAGGTCACGGCCAAGAACTACAAAAGGTTCATGTAGCCGGGCAGTCCGATGCCCGCTGGACTTCTGGGAGGCCATTCATGTCCGTTCTGATCTGCGGCGGGGCCGGCTACATCGGCTCCCATAACGTGCGGGCCCTGCTGGACCGGGGCGAGAGAGTGGTGGTGCTGGACAACCTCTGGACCGGACACCGGGCGGCGCTGCCGGGGTCCGTGCCCTTCTACGAGGGCGACGTCCGCGACGCGGCGCTGCTGGTGGCCGACAGAACGAGGGCGAAGAAGGTCCTGGGCTGGACCCCGCGCGTCACCAAGATGGAGGATATCGTCGCGACGGCGTGGAACTGGCACCGCAGCCATCCGGATGGGTACGGGGACTGAGGAGGCTGTCCCCGCACTGCTCGCGGCCTGGGCATGAGGTTTTATTTTCGAGGCTGACGTGCTATCATATCCACGAGGTTTATGAGCTCTTCGGCGTCGAAGATAAGCGGAATTGCGGTTCGTAAAGAAGGAGTGAATGCGATGACCCTGCAGGTGCGTGGGGGAGCGGTCCCTTTTGCGGGTGATAATGTACGGTCAAGACTCGATGACGGCAGAGTTGCCGATAAAGAACGTCCTTCCTTACAGGCCGGTGCGGCTGTCGAGGCCGCTGGAGCGTCCTCCGCAGGGGAACCCCGAAGGGATGAGTTTATTCGCAGCGGCGGGATAAAAGCGCCGGATAAAAGGGAGAATGTCCGGTCCGCCCAAGCCGGAGAGCCGAAGAAAAAGGATGCCGGGAGACAGATCGGGGGGACGGAAAAGGACGAGGAGAGGGCTGGGGAAGATGCCGTAAAAGAAGCCGCCGAGGACCGGGGAAAGAAGCGAAAGCACCGTGCCGAGATAACCTGGATGTATGCGGAGCATATCCCCGATCCCTCGGACCCGCACAATCCCCACAAGGGGCGGTGGGTTTATCGTCAAGGCCCCACGTATCCGGCGCCGGAGTTTGGCCTTGGGGGCAGTTTCGACGGCATTTTTTAAGAGTTTTTGAAGGTCTGTTTAAGCCTTGAATAAAGGGGCTCGTCTTTGACGATGCCCCGTAATTTTTTTAAGACGCCCTCGCGACTCCATGGCCGTAGGTCTGCCCGTGCTCAAAGAGGGCGGAGGACCGGAGCGTTCTCAGCTATGGAACGCCGAAGGTCCAAAATGCGCTGGTTCCTGGAGCCCCTGTAGGACAGCCCCAGGCTCCGCTGGGCGATGAGGAACGGCCCGTCCACGAGGACGTCCGAGGCGTCCAGCAGCCGGCGCCACCCCGGCCGCTCGTCCCGGTGCGCCATCAGGAACTCGAAGGTGTAGCCGCTCCAGGTCATCACGTCGTACCCGCGCGCCTGCGCCCCCTCGGCCAGCTCCGCAAGGGGCTCCGCCTGCTCGAAGGGCTCTCCGCCGCTCAGGCTCAGGCCGTCCAGCAGCGGGTTTTCCTCCATCCGTGCCAAGAGCGGCCCCACCGCTACCCAGAACCCGCCCTCGTAGGCGTGGGTCTGCGGGTTGTGGCAGCCGGGGCAGCGGTGCGGACAGCCCTGCACGAACACCGTAAAGCGAATGCCGGGCCCGTCCACGAACGACTCCTCGACGATGCCCGCGACACGGAGACGCATTAAAGTGCCTCCGGGGGCTTTGCCCCCTGGACCCCCAGCAGGGGAACAAGTCCCCCTGCACCCCCACTCGTATCGTCGTGGACTGGGGGGCAGCAGCTCCCCTGCCCACGACGATAAAGGGGATCCAAGGGAGCTTGCTCCCTTGGCGGGGTTCGGGGCGGAGCCCCGAGAGGGGTTTCAGTGCGCTCCGGTGTGGTGCACACGGTCGTGTTCCTCGGCTTTTTTGGCGTCATTGAATCGGTCGAGCGTCCCCACCAGGTAGCCCGTGATCCTGCGGATGCGCTCGAAGCGCACGCCGCCCTCCGAGCGGCCGCATCCGGGGCAGACGTCGTCGATGACGCCCGTGTACCCGCAGACGGGGTCGCGGTCCAGCGGGTGGTTGATGGCCCCGTACCCGATCCCCGCCTCCTTCATGGCGCGCACGACCTTCTCGAACGCGTCCAGGTTCCGGGACGGGTCTCCGTCCATCTCGATGTAGGTGATGTGTCCTGCGTTCGTCAGCTCGTGGTAGGGCGCCTCCAGGCGGATTTTGTCGAACGCGCGGATATTGTGGTGCACGGGGACGTGAAAGCTGTTGGTGTAGTAGTCGCGGTCGGTGATCCCCTCGATCGGCCCGAACCGCTTCCTGTCCATCCGGACGAATCGGCCGGACAGGCCCTCGGCCGGCGTTGCCAGCAGGGTGAAGTTCAGCCCGTGCTTCCGCGAGGCCTCATCCATGCGCGAGCGCATGTGCCCGACGATCTCCAGCCCCAGGGCCTGGGACGCCTCGCTCTCGCCGTGGTGTTTCCCGGTGAGGGCCTTGAGGCACTCCGCCAGGCCGATGAACCCCAGGGACAGCGAGCCGTGCCGGAGCACCTCGCGCACCTCGTCATTCCAGCCCAGTTTCTCAGAGTCCATCCAGATCCCCTGTCCCATCAGGAACGGGAAGTTCTTGACCTTCTTCCGGGACTGGATCTCCAGGCGGTCCAGGAGCTGGCGGATCACCAGGTCTATTTTGTCGTCCAGCATCCGGAAGAACCCGGCCCGGTCCCGCCCGCTCAGGAGCCCCAGCCTCGGCAGGTTGACGCTGGTGAAGCTCAGGTTCCCGCGGCCCGTCACGATCTGGCGGCCGGGGTCGGCGACGTTGCCGATGACGCGCGTCCGGCACCCCATGTAGGCGATCTCGGTATCGGGCTCCCCCGGACGGTAGTATTGGAGGTTGAAGGGCGCGTCGATGAATGCGAAGTTCGGGAAGAGCCGCTTGGCGCTGACGCGGCAGGCCAGCCGGAAGAGGTCGTAGTTGGGGTCGCCCGGCGCGTAGTTCACGCCCTCCTTGACCTTGAAGATGCTCACGGGAAAGATGGGGGTCTCGCCGTGTCCCAGCCCCGCCTCCGTGGCGAGCAGGAGGTTCTTCACGACGCTGCGTCCCTCGGGCGACGTGTCCGTCCCGTAGTTGAGCGAGCTGAAGGGCACTTGGGCCCCGGCGCGGCTGTGCATGGTGTTCAGGTTGTGGACCAGGGCCTCCATGGCCTGATAGGTCTCCCGGTCCGTCTCGCGCTCCGCCTCGCTCAGGGCCAGGGCCTGTGCCCGCGCGGCGGGCCCGTCCCCGAACCGCCGCTCCAGGCGAGAGCGTTCCAGGGCCTGGAAGGGCTCGGGGTTCCCCAGGCGGATTGTCCCGTCCGGGGCGCCGCGCAGCTCCTCGTGCAGGGCCTCGACCCACTCGGCGGCGTCGTCCGCGTCGGGCAGCATCCCGAGGACCTTGGCCAGGTTCTTCCGGTAGAGGCCCTTGAAGGTCCTGGCGACGTAGGGGGCCAGGGCGAAGTCGAACATGGGGATGCTCTGCCCGCCGTGCTGGTCGTTCTGGTTGGACTGGAGCGCGATGCAGGCCAGGGCCGCCGCGCTGCGGATGCCCGCGGGCTCGCGCAGCGTGCCGTGCCCCGTGCCGAACCCGCCCTTGAAGAGCTTTTTGATGTCGATCTGGCAGCAGGTCGTCGTCAGGGTCAGGAAATCCATGTCGTGGATGTGAATGTCGCCGTTTCGGTGCGCCTCCGCGTGCTCGGGGCGCAGGACGAAGATCTCGTTGAAGTACTTCGCCCCCTCGGACCCGTAGCGGAGCATCGTCCCCATGGCGGTGTCGCCGTCGATGTTGGCGTTCTCGCGCTTCAGGTCGTTGTCCTGCGCTTCGCGGAAGGTCAGGTCCTCGTAGATGTTCATCAGGCGGCTCTTCATCTCGCGCGCCTGGCTGCGGCGGGCGCGGTAGAGGATGTAGGCCTTGGCCGCGCGCCCGTGCCCGGAGTCGATGAGGACGTTCTCCACGATGTCCTGGATCTCCTCCACCTGGGGGACGCACCCCGCGAGCTCCTTTTCCATACGCTCCGCGACCTGTTCCGTCAGGGCGAGCGCCGTGTCCTGCCTGGCCGCCTCCCCCGTGTCATCCGCGACCGCGGCCAGGGCCTTCAGAATGGCCCCGGCGATCTTCTCCGCGTTGAACGGCACCTCACGGCCGTCCCGTTTTCGGATCTTTACGAACATGAAAGCCTCCCGATCTCTCCAGAACATAAACATTTCCACATAAACATTTCAACATTAACATTTCCGAGTCCGCGGTCTATGCGAAAAAACCGGCCGTCCCGACAAAAAACGCTCCTCCACGTCCGGAGTGGAGGAGCGCCCGCTGACACAAAAAAAGGCATGGCAAAGTCGGCACACCCTCCCTATCGTCCGTAGGGGGTTGGCGTTCGCGGCCCAGGCAGGTCTTCTGACTCGGGATCGTTGACGTGAAAAGGCATCCCCTCGGTCTTCCCGGATTGCTCCAGTGACCTTCGGGGCCGTCTCCCCCTTACAGCGGCGGGACCGTGCAGGAATTTCGCCTGCTTCCCTCTTCGCCGGCGTGTGCGCCGGCACCTGCGCCTCGAGTATTCGGTTGTGCCGTTGCTCTCGGTTTCCAGAGGCCGCGTCCCGATCTCCCGGTCGCGGCAGGTCCATTATACCGCAGGCCTGCGGCGTCGTTCGGAGAAGTCGTTCAGAGAAGAAAATCGAGTTGTTTTATTTTCCTGCAAAGTGTTTGGATGTTGGAAAAAGCGTCGAAGCCGCCGCTTGAGGAACACGGACGAGCCGGTCACGGCACAGAAGAAGAGAATGGCGAAGGCGAGGCTGGAGTTTACGGCAAATAGAAGGAGAAATACTCCCAATATCGGAAGGCCGAAGTTTGGGATCCGCATATCGTTCCACCTGAACATTCCGTCATGCCCCCTTCAATTAGTTTGTTGAAACAAACTTATCTTCGTGAATAATTTACCCCAATACCGGGGGCCTGTCAATCCCCTGAGGGCTTTGGGAGGGGTGAGGGGCCGCCGTCCTCGGTTCGGATCCGCTCAGACCTGCGGGCGGCAGGCCCTCCGATAGTCCTCCGGGGTGTCCAGGTCGTCGAAGAAGCCGTCCTCCCCCTCCACCGTCAGAACCTCTCCTTCGTGGGCCTCGAGGATGCTGCGCCCGCCCCGGTCGCCCGCCGCGGCCCGCAGGCGGCCGCGCCAGATGCCCTCCAGGAAGATCGGGTGTCCGTACCGGCCGTCCCGACGTGGGGCCAATGCGGTGTATCCGCTCGGCCTGCGCTCGAAGGCCGCTCGCAGCCGCGCCATGTCGCGCGCCTGGGCCGTCGGCAGGTCCCCGAGCATCAGGCAAAAGGGCCCCTCCCGGAGGGAAGCGGGCTCTGCCCTGCCCAGCGCGTCGAGGGCGATCGCGAGCGAGGAGGCGTAGCCCCGTTCCGGGGCCGGGTTGATCCGTACCGTCACGTCCTCCCCAAGGGGCTGGAGTCCCCGGAGCGTCGCCTCGGAGAGGACGCAGAGGATCGGGGTCAGCCCGGCGGCGCGCAGGTTTCCGATGACGGTCTCCAGGACCGTTCCGGCCCCGAACGGAAGCAGCAGCTTCTGCGTCCCCATGCGGCGCGACAGCCCCGCGGCGGGAAGCAGGGCGATCATCGGCCCCGCTCCGGCATCAGGATGGCCTCGACGCGCAGCGCGTGCAGGGAGCCCAGGATCAAAAGGTCCCAGGAGCTCAGCAGCCGAGCGGTTCGGGGCAGAAAGTCCCGTGTCAGGGCGTAGAGTCGGGCGGGGGGCAGCAGGTCGGAGCGGTTCAGAAGGACGATCCTCCTGCCCGCAGGGGGTGCGTTCTTCAGGTACCCGTGGGGGGACTCCAACAGGACCGCCAGCCGGTCGGGGGTCAGGGTATCCCCGGGGCGGAACCCGAAACGCTCCGTCATCAGCGCCATGCGGTGGACGCAGTCCTCCGTCAGGGGCTCGCCCAGCCGGTCCGCGCCGAGCACCGCGCAGAGGAGCGTCGTTCGGGACGGGATCGGCGGCTCCCAATCGGCCCAGGCCTTCAGAGGCTTGTGCCTTGCCCCGTCCGCCTCGCAGATCAGGAAATCGGCCGCCTTGCCGTTCCAGAGGCGATCGACCGCCTCGGGGGGAAGGCCCTCCAGCTTCTCCCGGTCCCCTTCCCGCACGTGCCTTTGGGCCGCCAGCAGCGGGGAGTGGAGCCGAAGCGCGGAACGGATACGCTCCACATCCTCCTCCGGCCCCTCATACCCCTCCAGGAGGAGCAGGGGCAGATCGTTAGGGGCCACCTTCGTCGTCGTGGTCAGGAGCGTCGTGCCGCTGCGGGACAGAAACCTCCCCAGCGCCCGGAGCAGCGTCGTCTTCCCGCCCCCGCCCACGAGGCTGACCAGCTCTCGTCCCTGTCCCCCAAGCCCGAACGGGGCGAAAAAAGCCCCCGCATCCGCGATATTCGACACCATTCCGACCCCTCCCTCCGCCTCTGCCATTTATATCTGATCCATTATATACAAGCAAGATGTACAGGTTTGCTCGAGATAGGGGCGAAAAAGCCGGCTTCCCAGGCACTCAAAGTGATTTTTGAAAGGCCCCTTGACAATATAATAATATCGAATATACTTATATTACAATAACGATTAGGCGGGAGGTGAACGGAGGAGAGGAAGGTGGGTGGGGAAGCGGGAGCGCGGAAGCGCGGAAGAAATTCCAATGAAGGGAGGTGAGAGGATGGCTGTTGCCGAGAATGCGTACAGGAGCGGGGTCTCGCTGAAGCTGAATGCGGGAACCAACGCGGCTACGGGCAGGATGATCGTCAAGGGATGTTCCCTGGGCAAGGTCAGGCCTGGTGCGGACGCCGAGGCGGTCGTGAGGGTCGCGGACCTGCTGGCGGCTGTGCTGGAGTATCCCGTGGTGCGGATGGAGCGGACGGAGGTCAGCACGCTGGAGAAGCAGTAGGGAAGGGGCGGAAGGGGCCCGGAGAGGGGAGAGGCCGGGCCCGTTCGGTCGGAATCGGTTCGATGCGGAGGAGAGGAGGTGAGCGTTTTATGGCGACGCGTTTGAAGCTCGTGTTCTCGGGCGCTGGGGAGAAGAAGGTCACCATGCTGTTTCCCTATGCGCGCAGTTCCGCCACGGGGGCCGAGGTGAAGGCCCTGATGCAGGGGATCGTAGCCGACGGCAGCATCTACGAGAATGTGCCGAAGGGGATCGTCGGGGCGGAGTTCCTGGCCAGCACCAGCACTCCGATCAACCTGGGGTAGCCGGGGAGGAGGATTCGGCGATGTGCCGAGACAGCAGGGGGGCGCCGGCCCCCCTGTACTTTTAAGGAGATGAGGGAAGCAAGATGGATGGGATGGAGACGTTCGTCCAGGCCGTGCTCCAGAACGGCTTTTCGGTGGCCGTGGCCGCGTTTTTGCTGCTGCGGATGGAGCGTGAGCTCAGGGGGCTGAGGGAGGCCATCGAAAGGCTGAGGCACTGCCAGACCTGCCGTTTTTCCCCCCTGGCGCCCGACGCCGAGGAAGGGGGGTAACGAGATGCGTTATGATGTGGGGTACTTTATGCCCGAGGAGTTCCTCTGTCCCTGTTGCGGCGAGGGGCGGGCGTCCCGGCTTCTGGTGTTGTGGCTGGATCTTCTTCGGAGGGCCTGGGGCGGCCCCGTGCGCGTCAACTCGGGGTATCGGTGTACGGCTCACAACCGGGAGGTCGGCGGCGCGCCGCGAAGCCGCCATTTGGTGGGCTGCGCGGCGGACGTGGCCCCCGTGCTGCCCGAGACCGGCGGCTTTTTCGACCTGGCGCGGAGGTTGTGCGCCCTTACCGGCTGGGAGCTGATCGTCCACGACCGTTATGTCCATATCGCCGTGCCCGTGTCGGAGTCGGAGGACCTCTGGGAGGGCGGGAGCATTTTTGTGGGGCTGGGGGCCCTGTGAGCTTCACCGGGCAAAGGGGGAGGGAAGGAGGGGTATTGTCAAACGGTGCGGAATCTGATAAAATTTTTTGCCGTTATGGGGGGGGACTTCTCCCATACGCCATAAGGGCCGGCGTGGCTCAGGGGTAGAGCAGCGCACTCGTAATGCGCAGGTCAACAGTTCGAATCTGTTCGCCGGCTCCAGAGAGGGCAAGGGTTCGGGAGATTTTCTCCCGAACCCTTTTTTCTTTTCTCTTTTCGCAGGTTTACAGCGTCGCTTCGTGTTTTGCCGCATCGATGATGATGGCCGCAGAAGTGACAGGACGCCGGTCCGCGTCGAAGGGTTTCGCGTAGCCCTTCTCCTCGATCTGCTTTCGTCCTTCGAGGTGGCCCGGGGATACAGGACATGGCGGGGCAAGGGGGCCTCCGCCATGGTTGCCTTACTGCGCCCCGCGAGGGATAATGAAGGGGGGTCGTCGAAATATTTTTTGAAACAATACGGTGACGTTTCCTTGCGAAAGGGGTGGCCGCCTTGTGGCGCCTGTACGATGAACTGATTGCGGGGATCCCTTCCGGCATCGCCGTGAGCTCCTACAACATCGCCTGCCGGTGGACGACGGTCGTCGCGGGCGGAAACACCGGCGTCGCCCACACGACGCATGGAGGGGGCCCCGGCCGCCTGCACCGCGGGCCCCTGACGGGCATGGCGCTGCGGGACGCGGCGGCCCTGTCCAAATCCTGGAATTTTCTGGAGGCCACCCTGGGCGTCGCGGCCCTGAACGCGTACTACAACTCCTGGGACAGGGTCCGGGCACTCCCCGGCTTCGAGGAGGCCGGCGAGCCGAGGGACGACATCGAGAGTCGGACGGAGAAGAACGCCTTTTACGCGTTCCGCGACGAGATCGCGGGGAAAAGGGTGGCCATCATCGGGCACTTCCCCCACATCGAGGAGCTGATAGCGCCGCTGTGCCGGCTCTCCATCCTGGAGCGCGACCCCGTGCCGGGCGACTACCCCGACAGCGCCTGCGAGTACATCCTGCCCGAGCAGGACTACGTCTTCATCACCGGCATGACCCTTGTCAACAAGACGCTGCCGCGCCTCCTGCAGATTTGCCGGGACGCCAAGGTGTCTCTGGTGGGACCTACGGTGCCGCTTTCCCCCGTCCTCTTCGGACACGGCGCCGACAACCTCTCCGGGTTCGTCTGCACGGAGCCGGAGAGGTTGGACGAGGCCATCCGGCGGGGCTGCTCGATGGAGATCTTCGCGGGAGGGCGCATGGTCAGCGTCGACGGGCCCCGCTCCGGGAGGCGTCCGGGATGACCGCCGCGAACGGTCCGGAGGGGAGGGGGCCCATAGTCCCAATGAATACAGGGGGGAGTTCCAACATGGAAAACGCCCTGGAGTACGACGCGATCGCCAGCGGGGTCTTCGCGCCGCTGTACCCGGTGGTGGCGGAGGCCATTCTGGAGCGCACCGGCGTCCTCTCGGGGAGGATGCTGGACGTCGGCTGCGGAGGCGGACATCTGGGCTTCGCCGTGATGGAGCGGGCCCCGTTCGAGGGGTGGCTCGTCGACGTGTCCCCCGATGCCGTGGAGCTCTGCCGTGAGCGCTCGCTTGGCCGGGGGCTGGGGGACAGGTGCCGCTGCCTCGTCGGGGACGTCCATGTCCTGCCCCTCGAGGACGCCTTCTTCGACCTCGTGGTCAGCCGGGGGTCCATGGGCTTCTGGCGCGACTACCCCCTGGCGTTTGGGGAGATCCGCAGGGTGCTGAAGCCCGGAGGAAGGGCCTATGTCGGCGGCGGGCTCGGGAACCGGGAGACGTTCGAGCGGATCCGGGCGCGGATGCGGGAGCTCGAGCCGGACTGGCCCGCCAACGTCAAAAAGCGGCAGCGCAGCGTGTCCACCGTCGAGCTCCGCGGCATCATCGAGCGCGCCGGGCTCGGGTGCCGGGTCGTAGAAAACGAGGACGAGGGTCGATGGTTCGTCCTGTCGAGGCCGGGAGCCTGACATGGGACCGCGTCCGAGGCTCCTCCCAAGAGGGCTGAAATGGTCCTTGATGGCCGCCGCCCCCGTCGTCCTGTTCTTCCTGTCCTTCGCGATCGGCAGGTATCCCATCGGGGTCGGAGAGCTTGCCGCCGCCGTCTGGCGCCGCATCCTCGACCCGTCCCTGATTGCCGACGGCAGGATGGCGACGGTACTGTTCAACATCAGGCTGCCGAGGGTCCTCGCCGTCATGCTGGTGGGGGCCGGGCTGTCGGTCGCCGGGGCCGCCTATCAGGGGCTCTTCAAAAATCCCATCGTGTCCCCCGACATCCTGGGGGCCTCGGCGGGCGCGGGGTTCGGCGCCGCCCTGGGGCTGCTGCTGGGCCTGGGGCTGGGCGCAATACAGGCCCTCGCCCTGGTCGGGGGCATCGCGGCGGTCCTGTTCACGGTCCTCGTCAACAGGACCCTGTCCCGGGACCCCCTGCTGGGGCTCGTCCTCGGCGGCATCATGGTGAGTACCCTCTGCTCCGCCTTCACGTCCTGCACCAAGCTGGTCGCCGACTCCGACGGCAGGCTGCCCGCCATCACCTTCTGGCTGATGGGCGGCTTCCACGCGATGACCCGCTCGAAGCTCCTCGCCATCCTCGCGCCCATCTCCCTGTCCCTGGGCGTCCTGTACGCCATGGGCTGGCGGCTGAACGTCCTGTCCTTCGGGGAGGACGAGGCCCGGAGCCTGGGGGTCGATCCAAGGCGGGTGCGTTTTGCCGTCATCCTGGCCGCCACGCTCATCACGGCGTCGTCCGTGTCGGTCGCCGGGATGGTGGGGTGGGTCGGACTCGTCATCCCCCATCTGGGACGCGCCCTCGTCGGCGCGGACTTCCGGGCGCTGCTCCCCGCAAGCGCGCTGCTGGGCGCCAGCTACCTGCTGGTCGTGGACGACGTCGTGCGCAACGCGGCGAGCGTGGAGATCCCCATCGGCATCCTGACGGCCATCCTGGGGGTGCCGTTCTTCCTGGCGGTCTACCGCGCGAGCTCGAGGAGGTGATGCGGGTGCTGGAGGTCTCCGGCCTGTGCGTCGGGTATGGGAGGGAGGATGTTTTGCGGGACGTGTCCTTCGCGATGGCCGAGGGGGAGTTCGTCTGCGTCCTCGGCGCCAACGGCTGCGGCAAGACCACCCTGCTCAAGGCCATCCTGGGGATACTGAGGCCGGGGCGGGGCGGGGTGACCCTGTGCGGCGAGGAGGTCCACCGGCTGGACGCGGGGCGGCTGGCCCGCCGCGTTGCCTACATCCCCCAGGCGCACGTGCCGCCCTTCCCGTTCCGGGTGCGGGAGGTGGTGATGATGGGGCGGACGCCCTACCTCGGCTATTTGGCCCGGCCCGGGGCCGAGGACCGCAAAATTGTCGACGAGGTCCTGGAGACGCTGGACATCGAGTGGATGGCCGACCGCGTCTACACGAGGCTCTCCGGGGGACAGCGCCAGATGGTGCTCGTGGCCCGGGCCCTGGCGCAGCGGCCGAGGCTCCTGGTGATGGACGAGCCGACGGCGAGCCTCGACTTCGGGAACCAGTACGCGGTGCTCGACCGGGTGCGCCGCCTCTCGGACGGCGGCATGGGGGTCCTCATGGTCACGCACGACCCCGACCACGCGTTCTTCTGCGCCGACTCCGTCCTGACGATGAAGGACGGACGCGTCCTGGAGCATGGGCCGCCGCGCCGCGTCATCCGCGAGGACTCCATGCGGGCCATCTACCGCACCCCCGTAAGGATATCCGACGTCGACGTGGGCGGGGGAACCGCGTCCGTCTGCGTTCCGATCCGCAGCCCCAGGCCCGGGGCGTCCCCGAAGTGAGGGGATGCAATGAAAGGTATGCAATGAAGGCAGTCGATGAAGGCAGGCGTTGAACCTCCCCGTCGAACGGGGTTCGAGGGAGGAAGCCGAGCGGAAAAATCCGCTCTGAAAAAATCTGATTCCGAAGGAGAGATGTATCGTGAGAAAGCGTTCAGGTCTGTCCGCACTGCTTCTGGTGTTGATGCTCGTCATGGCTCCGCTGGCCACGGCCGCCGAGGTGGGCGCGCCCGTCGCCGCGGGGGTAAGCGTAACCGACTCCGTGGGGCGGACGGTGACCGTCCCGGAGCCGGAGCATCTGAAGAAGGTCTATGTGACCAGCCCCGTCGGCTTCATCTTCATGTACACGCTGGACTTCGAAAGGCTGGCGGGCACGCCGATGAAGTTCAACGAACAGGAGCTGAAGTATCTGAACCTCGCCTGCGCGAACATGCCCCTGCTGGGCGGCATGCAGATGGGCAAACAGCTCAACCGCGAGGCGATCGTCGATGCGGGGACGCAGCTGCTGATCTCGGTGGGCCCGGGGAAGCCGAAGGATACCGACGCCTCCCAGGCCAACGAGCTGCAGGAGCAGCTGGGAATCCCGGTGGTCGTCGTGGACGCCTCGATGGAGAACATCGAGGGGGCCTACGAATTTCTGGGCCGCCTCCTGGGGCGTGAGGAGCGCGCCGCCAAGCTGGCCGCCTACTGCAGGGCGGTGCTGGACGACGTGAAGAAGAAGATCTCCGCGGTCCCCGAGGAGAAGCGCGTCAGCGTGTACTATGCCGAGGGGCCCGACGGCCTCAGCACCGAGCCCGCCTCCTCCAGTCACGCCACGGTGCTGAGGATTGCCGGGGCCAGAAACGTCGCGGACGTCAAGGCCGTCTCGGGAAGAGGCATGTCGCCGGTGTCCCTGGAGCAGGTCCTGAACTGGAACCCCGAGGTCATCATCGCGTGGGAGGACTATCGCGGCGGCGCACATGGAAAGATCAAGAGCGATCCGGACTGGGCGAGCATCCGGGCCGTGAAGGACGGCCGCGTCTACGCCATGCCGAACACCCCCTTCAGCTGGATCGACCGTCCTCCCTCGGTCAACCGCTTCCTGGGCATCCAGTGGATCGCCAGCCTGCTCTATCCCGAGGCCTACAACGCCGACTTCCGGGCGGCGACCAGGGAGTTCTACGACCTGTTCTACGCGGTGAAGTTGACGGACGAGCAGCTCGACGACCTCCTGAAGAACGCGGTGAGCGCCCCGAAGCGGTAGGGGACGGGACGGTTCCTTGATTTAATCCATGAAGCCTCCCAGTGGTACCCCAGCTTACCTGTTTTGAGGAAGAAGCTTGCCGGGGCCGCCGCTATCCTGATAGCGGCGTGGGGGATTTAAGCAGACGACCGGCGAGCGCAGCGAGCCGTGTCGATCGCTTAGTTTCTTCATCAGGGGGCGAAGCCCCCATGTTAATTCTTAAAGGAAGCGCTGGAGATTTTTGCCTATAGATGTTTTGCATATTTATCCTTGGGGCAATGTGCTTTTTTGTTTTAATCAGCGCTTCCTTATATGCTGGAGGTTTCTTATGAGTGCTTCGAGATTCTCGGGGCTCGGCAGCCTGCCCACGCGCGGGGAGGTGCTGGAGGCCCTGTTTGCGCTGTGGCATCCCGATCTTCCGGCCGAGACGGTCTCCGTGGAGGACGCCCTTGGCCGAGTGACGGCCGAGGAGTGCCGTTCCCGGCTCAGCCTGCCGGTGGTGCGCGCCTCCTCCGGGGACGGGGTGGCCGTCGATTCCAGACGGTTCCGGGACGGCGTGCCGGACACCTCGGGCTGGGAGATGGGAAGGGACTTCGTCCGTGCCGACACCGGGGACGACTTCGACGACCGGTTCGACGCCGTCATCATGATCGAGGACGTGGACATCGGGGAGGGTGGACGGCTTCGCATCCGCGACGGGGTGACGGTGCGGAAGGGGGACAACGTCCACACCTCGGGTAGCACCGTGAGGGAGGGCGAGCTGCTGGCGCCGAAGCACGTACCGCTGCGGCCCAGGGACCTGGCCTGCCTCCACCTGGGGGGCGTCTGGGATGTCCCGGTGCTGAGGAAGCCCGCAGTCGCCTTCATCCCGACGGGAAACGAGCTCGTGCCCCCGCGCAGCGCGGTGACGCGCGGGAAGAACGTCGACACCAACAGCGTGCTCGCCCGGACCAGCCTTCAGCTCCTGGGCGCGGAGCCGCTCCTCTACCCCATCGTCCCCGACGATCGGGCGATGCTCGACCGGGCGCTGGACGACGCCCTGGGCAGGGCGGACATCGTCATCCTCAACGGAGGCTCCTCCAAGGGGGGCGAGGATCACAACGCCCGCCTGCTTCACGACAGAGGAAAGGTGCTGTGCCATGGGGTCGCCGCGGCGCCGGGCCGGCCGCTGTGCGCGGCGATGGTGGACGGCAAGCCCGTCGTCAACCTCCCGGGCCCCTTCATCGCGGCCTATCACGGCTTCGAGTGGTGCATCGGCGCCCTGGTGTCGTACTGCCTGCACCAGCCCAGGCCCGAGCGCCGCACCCTGGAGGCGACGCTGGACGGCGATCTGCCGGGGTCGGACAAGATCTCGCTTCTCTGCAGCTTCGACGTGCGGCTTGGCGCGGACGGCGGGTACGTCGCCCACCCCATCGACTTCAGGCAATCGTCGTCGGCACGGACGGCGGTGGCCAACGCGCAGTACATGACGTCGCTGGGCGGCCCGCCGCCGAGGGCGGGCGACAGGATCGTGGTGGAGCTGCTGAGGGAGCCGGGGAGCATCGTGCGCTCGTGATCGTGGGATCGGGGCGGAGGATGGACCGTTTCGGGAAGGGGCGGGCAGAGCTGTGATGGGGAGCAGGAACCGGTTGATCTGGACGTTTGTGCTGGCATTGGCGGTCACCGCCGTCGTCTGTCTTGGGCTTGGGCGGTTTTCCGTGCCCTTCCTGCAGTCCCTGCGCATCCTGGTGAACGCGTTCACCCCGTGGCGCCTCGAGACGACCTGGAGCGACAGGATGGAGAGCGTGATCCTCGCCGTGCGCCTGCCCAGGCTGATGGGGGCCATGCTTGTGGGCTCGGCCCTCTCCCTCTCGGGCGCTGCGTATCAGAGCCTGTTCCGGAATCCCCTGGTCTCGCCCGACCTTCTCGGGATCTCCAGCGGGGCGTGCGTGGGGGCGGCCTTCGCCATCCTGCTGGAACTGCCCGCCTCGCTGGTTCAGCTGTCGGCGTTGGGGACGGGGCTGCTCACGGTGTTCCTGACGACCCTGATCCCCGGGCTGTTCCGCAATCGGTCCTCGCTGATGCTGGTGCTCTCGGGGGTCATCATGTCCGGGTTCATGAGCGCGCTTCTCGGGATCGCGAAGTACGTGGCCGATCCCGAGAACCATCTGGCCTCCATCGTCTATTGGACCATGGGGTCCTTCTCCAACGTCAGGATGAAGGACGTGCTGCTGATATCGCCGCCGATCCTTGCCGCCATGGCGGCGCTGCTTCTTCTGCGCTGGCGGGTCAACCTCCTCTCCCTGGGGGATGCGGAGGCCGGGAGCCTGGGGGTCAACGTAAGGAGGTCCCGCGGCGTGACCATCCTGTGCTCGACCGTCCTGACGGCCTGCGCGGTGTGCCTTTGCGGGACCATCGGCTGGGCCGGGCTGATCGTTCCGCACCTGGGAAGGCTGATCGTCGGGCAGGACAACCGCTACCTCCTTCCGATGTCCGCCGTCCTGGGCGCGCTGTTCCTGGTGGTCGTGGACACGCTGGCCCGAAACCTGACCGGGAGCGAGATCCCCCTGAGCATCATCACGGGGGTGCTGGGGGCGCCCCTCTTCGTCTGGCTCCTGGCGCGGCAGAGGGCGAGGATCGGCGATGGACAATAGCCCCCTTCTCGAGGTGAAGAACCTCTCCTTCTCCTACGATGGAAGAAACGCCGTTCTGAGGGATATCGGCTTTCGGGTCGAGCCGGGGGAGGTATTCGTCATCCTCGGGGCCAACGGCGCGGGCAAGTCGACCCTGCTGAACTGCATCGGCGGCGTCCTCTCCCCAACCGGCGGCGAGGTGCTGCTGATGGGCAGGCGCGTCGGATCCTACTCCGCCGGCGAGCGTGCGAGGATCGTGGGCTATGTGCCCCAGATCTCCGCGCCCGCCTTCTCCTACACGGTGAGGGACTACGTGGTGATGGGCCGGGCGCCCTACATGGGGCTCCTGAACGTCCCGGGCGATGCGGAGTATGAAATGGCCGACCGCGCGCTGGAGCGCATGGGGATCGGGCATCTGGCGGACAAGCTCTGCAACGGAATCAGTGGCGGCGAGCGCCAGCAGGCGCAGATCACGCGGGTTCTGGTCCAGGAGCCCCGGCTCATCCTCCTGGACGAGCCGACAAACCACCTGGACTACGGGAACCAGCTCAAGATCGTCAAGACGGTCTCACAGCTGGCGGCGGAGGGGTTTGCCGTCGTCATGACCACCCACATGCCGGATCACGCCATCCTGCTGAACGGCTCCGCGGGCCTGATGGGGGCGGACGGACGCATGACGTCGGGCCCGGCGGGGTCGGTGATCTCGGAGGCGGCGCTGAGGGAGCTGTACCACACCAACCTGCACCTGGTCTATGTCGACCCCCTGGAGCGTATGGCGTGTGTGGCCGGAAAATTGTGATGCGGAATGCAGGATTAAGATGTAATTTGAAATGTATTCGAGTGGGGAGTGTGTTGGTGATGGGTATGAGGATCAGGCGGTTCAGGATGTTTTTGTGGGGCGCGGCGCTGGCGGCGATGCTGCTCGCCGCCCCGGGCGGCTTCGCCGCACAGGTGCAGGGCAAGCCGGAGGCGGGCGCGCCCGTCGAGGCGGCGGATACCCGTACCCTCGTGGACCTGGCGGGGCGCAGGGTCGTCATCCCCGCCAGGGTGAACCGGGTGGCCTCTTTGACGGGGCCCAGCTTCGAGACGGTGATCATGCTGGGGGCCGTGGACCAGGTGGCCATCACGGGGAACCGCTGGGCCGGCAGCGGCTGGGCCGCGAAGGTCTGCCCCGCCTACGCCAAGGTCCCCGTCGCCAGGAACGCGACGGAGCCCAACATCGAGGAGCTGATGGAGCTGGGGGTCGATGTGGTGCTGTTCTGGGATGCGTATCCGGAGGTCATCGAGTCCCTGAACAAGGTGGGCATACCTGTGATCGTGACGCAGCTTGATGACGACGGCATCGACACCCGCGAGGAGTTCGTGGCGCTGAAGAAGAAGGAAATCATGCTGGTGGGGGAGGTCTTTGGAGGCGCGGCCCTCGATAAGGCCCGGAAATGGTGCGACTACGTCGACAGGACGGTCGGGTACGTCACCGGCCGCACCGGCGGGCTGGACCCGGCGTCCCTGCCCTCCGTATACTACGTGCGGGGCCCCGAATCGCTGAGCATCCACGGCGGCGAGTCCTATACCCGGTACCTCGTGGACCTGGCCGGCGGCGACCTGGTCAGCAGGAAGGACCGCAAGCTGCTCTACACCACCACGATGGAGCAGGTCATGGAGTGGAACCCGGCCTATATCTTCATGGGCAGGGTGAACAACGTCGAGCTGATCACGAAGGACCCCGCCTGGGCGCCCATCCGTGCCGTGAAGGACGGGAACGTCTACGTGAACCTCAGAAGCGTGGGCCCGACCGACTACAGCACCGATTGCTTCCTCCTGATGGAACAGATCGCCAAGACCCTGCATCCCGACCTGTTCGGGGACCTGGATATGGTTCGGGAGGTGAAGGACTACTTTGCCGAGTTCTACGGGTGCCCCATAAGCGACCGGGAGGCGGAGTACGTTCTGACCTTCAAGGGCCCCGACGGGCAATAGGCGCGGGGACGGCGCATACGCGGTCCGCGGAGTTTCTGCTCTTCCGAAGGGTGAGGCCCAGGGGAGATTTTCCCCGGGCCTTTTTACATCGATCCCCCCTTCGGCTGCCGGGGGCCGGCGGTTATGTTCAAGCTCCGTCTTTTATGATATCGTATAAAAGTATCGTACAGGGAAAAAACGGCGCGCAAGGCGCCGGACGTCCAAACGGAGAAGGGAGACGGGAACATGGCGGTACAGATGAAGGGCGCGGAGGTCTCCGCGAGCATGAAGGAGGCCCTGCAGGCGGAGCATGCCGCGCTGCGGGCCAAGGGCATCGATCCCAAGCTGGCGATTGTCCGCATTGGGGCGAGGGGCGACGACCTGGCCTACGAGCGCGGCGCCCTGAAGCGGTTCGGGGGGCTGGGCTTCACCGTGGAGGTGTACGAGTTTCCCGAGGACATCGAACAGCGCAGGCTCGAGAGCGAATTTGAAGAGATCAACGACGACCCGTCGGTGCACGGCATCCTGCTGTTCCGGCCCCTGCCGAAGCACTTGGACAGCGAGCCCCTGCGGCGGGCCATCGACCCGCGCAAGGACGTGGACGGCATGAGCCCCCTGAGCGCGGCGAAGGTCTTTGCGGGCGAGGACGATGGCTTTCCGCCCTGCACGCCGGGCGCCGTGATGGAGATGTTGGAGCACTACAAGGTCGAGCTCAAGGGTAAGAACGTGACGATTGTGGGACGCAGCATGGTGGTGGGGCGCCCCCTGGCTATGTTGATGTTGGCGAAGCACGCCACCGTGACGATCTGCCACACCCGCACCGTCGACATGCCCGCGGTTTGCCGCAGGGCGGACGTCCTGGTGGCGGCGGCCGGCAAGGCCGGGATGATCGGCGCGGACTGCGTCACGGACAGGAGCATCGTGGTGGACGTGGGGATCAACGTGGACGCCGAGGGCAAGCTGTGCGGCGACGTCGACTTCGGCGCCGTGGAGCCGGTCGTCTCCATGATCAGCCCCGTCCCGGGCGGCGTGGGGGCCGTGACGACCTCCGTGCTGGCGAAAAACGTGCTGAAGGCCGCACGCCTCCAGCTCCAGTGACCTTTTTTGAAAGAGCTTCGATTTGAAAGGGCTTCGAGCCTCGGAGCCGATGGTGAAAACGTCAGGCGCCCCCCCCTGGGGGGGCCGGACGCGAAGGGGGGGAGGATAAAGGTGGTGTTTGTAACGTAATTCAAGAAGTATGTTTGGGGCAGGTCTTACCCCAACGCCGGAGGCAAAGAGCAAAACACCTTCGTTCCGATACGGAAAGCCCGGAACGTCACGCTCTATTTTATCCCATAACAGGTGTAACATCAAACGCTTTATGCGTATTTTCCTCTTTTCCTTCTGCTGTTTCTTTTAGATTATAAGTTCAAATGAGAACCTTGACAAATCAGGTTATTTCAATATCATGTAAGCTAGATGCTCTTCTGGAGGCTCTCGCGCGAGAGCGGCAGCCGTGTTCCCATCTTATTCTGTGTTTGGCGGTATTCCGTCGGATCGTTTCGGTGTTTTTCAAGCATCGCCCCATTTTTACGAGCTCCATGGACCTTCACGAGTGGGGGGTTCGAACAAAATACAGGTAGAAGGAGTTGTGAGCGTATGCAGTCGAAAAACAAGGAAATTCTCGTGATGGGTTTCGCCCTGTTCGCCATGTTCTTTGGGGCGGGCAACGTCATCTTCCCGCCTTACATCGGGATCATGACGGGCAGTGATTGGTTTAAGGCCCTTTTGGGGTTCACGATCACGGGCATGGGGATGCCCCTCCTGGGGCTGCTCGCCACGTTCAGGGCGGGCGGCGACGTTGACAGGTTCGCGGGCAAGGTCAGCATGTCCTTCGCCAAGGTATTCAACTTTGCCATCCTCCTGTGCATCGGGCCGATGTTCGCCATTCCCCGAACTGCGGCGACGACCTTCGAGGTAGGGATCCTCCCCTTCCTGGGGCCCCTTCACGCCAGCCCCGTCATGGGGATCTCCTGGGAGGCGATCGCCGTCTCCGCGATCTTCTTCGCGATCACCCTCTATTTCTCGCTCAACCCCTCCAAGATCGTGGATCAGATCGGAAAGTACTTCACGCCCGTGCTGATCGTCATGTTGGCTTTCGTTATCATCAAGGGGATCGTCGCTCCGGTCGGCCAGCCGATCGACCCCCGCGTCCCGAATTCCTTTGCCATGAGTTTCACCGAGGGGTACCAGACTATGGACGCGCTCGCCTCGATGGCCTTCGCGGCGATCATCATGGCCAGCATCACGAGCCGTGGGCACGGGAGTACCGGCGAGGGGATGGCTATGGCCGTCAAGGTCGCCATCGTGGCCATGCTGGGCTTCCTCTTCGTCTACGGAGGGCTCATCTACCTGGGGGCCACGGGCTCGGGGCTCTTCCAGGGCAACGAGGGTCATACCAAGATCACCGTCGAGCTCATCGGTAGGATTGGAGGCGACTTCGGCCGGTATGCCCTGTCCATCTCCATCATCTTCGCCTGCCTTACCACGTCGATCGGACTGACCACGGCGGTCTCGGAGTACTTCGAAAGGCTCCTGAACAAGAAGGTGACGTACAGAGCCCTGGTCTGGATCATCGTCCTGGTCAGCGCGGTGCTCTCCGTCTACGGGGTCAAGTACATCATCTCCCTGTCCGTGCCGGTACTCTACGCCCTTTATCCCGTGGCCATCGTCCTGATCCTGCTGAACCTCTTCGACTTCGGTTTCAGCACCGGGCTCTACCGCGGGGCCGTCGCCGGGGCGTTCCTGATGGGCATCCTCTATGGACTGCAGCATGTGAGTGCCGTTGCCGACCGCGTCAAAGACATGTTGGTCTCCATTCCCCTTGGGCCGGATGGATTTGCCTGGATCTTCACCGCCCTTATCGGCGGGGTCGTCGGGGGCATTTTGGGGCGGTTTATGCCGAAGGCCTGACAGAGATATCCGAGTCGAACCTCAAAATCCGTTTTTTCCAAGGGAGGCCCGGGGACCCGGGCCTCCCTTAAATTTTTTCCAGGTCGTGCACGGCGGCGACCTCGATTCTGCGCTCCGCGGCCAGGGCCTCCGCCCTCGCCCGCTCCTCACAGGGGAACTCGCAGGCCAGTCCGCAGCTGGAGGACAGCCTGCGGGGAACGGGGGCGATGCGCGCCCCAATTCCGGCCTCCCTGCAGGACCGCTCGAACAAGAGCGCCATGCTGGTCGTCTTAAACGTGGCAAGACAGCTCAACAAAACACACTTCCCTTCTCAAAAAAACGTCTTTCCCCTCGGCTCTCCCCGCATCAAAGTACGGTGCTTGAGACGGAGTTTGCGATCCTTCCGGGTTCAATCCTTCCGGATTCGATCCTCTCGGGTTCCACGCAAGATTATACCCTCCGGCGGCTTTCGCGGAACAGCCCTGTTTTTCGCCCCTAACGGCAAAAAGGCCAGGGAACGTATATAATGAAGGACAAAGGGACCGAGCCTTCGCTTTACCGGTGTGGCTACGTTCCCCACTGCGTTCCACACTGATAGAACGGAGGCGGATCCGTGCTTTTTCTGATGATCGGGATTGTCGTTGTCGTGGCCGTCGGGGCCCTGCTCAAGCAGCAGGCGAGGCGTGCCGTCCCTGAAGAGGCCCCGGCACAGCCCATCCCCGGCGATCCCGGCGAAGGAATGCCGCAGCCTGCCTCGTCTCCCTCCGAGGAGCCCGATCTCCTCGTCCTCGTCGGCCCCTCCGAGGAGAGGACGGCCCTCACGAGCAAAAAAAGCGAAAGAGATGAAGCGAACGAAAAACACGCCTCTCCGGCCGCTTCGGAGGAGAGGACCGAAGGTCAGGCGGGCCTTCCGGCCATCCAGGAGGGGATAGACCCCCTCACCCCGGTCCTGGCCGCGGCCCCGATCAGTTCTCCAAGCGCCGTGGCGAGCGCCACGTACTCCTCCGCGGCCCCGGCGGCCCTGGGCGGAGATTCGCCCTACTCCTACGGGACCCCGCAGGAACGAAAGAAGCCGGGAACCGCTCCTCTGCTTCTGCGCTGGTGCGGAAAGACGGGCTCGCTCCAGATTGGGGACCTCGTCATCCTCGGGCCCGTCACCTACTGGTCCGACGGCTCCAGCACCACGGCGGAGCCCTGCTGTATCGACGTAACCCTGCCCGTCGAGTACCCAAACGAGGAGACGCCGCTTCCGACCGACGGAGCCGTCTCCTATGAGGCCATGACGCCGCTCCAGCGCGGAATTTACCTGACATGGCTGGCAGAGGGGCGCATCCAGCCCCCTCAGCACATCTGTTACCCGGCTCTGTGGCTCTTCGGCCTCGAACGCCGAGCCCTGGTCGACCGTCTGGATCTGGGAATCTGCATCAGTGAGGCCTTTCGCCTGATGCCGCTCCTCCGCTGGGAGAGCCTTAGGGACAGCCTGATCCGCTTCGTCACCTGGATGGCCGTCAAGCTCTGGCTGCCCGAGGAGGACCTCCTGGCCTTCTGCAAGACCCTCGCCGTCGTCCCCGACGAGCTGCTCGGCATGCTGCTGGGCCCTTACGCCAACTCCGGGCTGTCCCTGCCCGCCATCGTGGCCTTCACCCTGATGCGCTCCTCCCGGACCCTGCGCGCCGCGTCCGACGAGGGCCCGGAAAAAGACGGCTCCGCCCCTTCCCCCATGCTGCATTCGGAGGCCCTGTTCGAACAGTTCTCACCCCGGTATCGGAACGCCTGCAAGGGGGGGCTCGTGATCACCCGCCCCAGGACCTCCGTTTTTCTGGCCTATGTCCCGACAAATCCCTCGCTGACCTCCGAGAAGAATGCCTCCGGCGGGGTTCTGGAGCTCCCCAACTTCTTTGAGGACCTCGAGCCCTTCGCCCCCCTGATCTCGGTTTGGAGGGACCTGATGCGGGAGGTCTCCCAGACCGCCGCCGAGCGGGAGGCGAAGGAACTGACCGACCGTCCCGACCTGGAGGGCTTCGTCCTTCGCCTTCGAGGGGATGCCGACCCCGGGGCAGAATTGACCGGTCCAACCCGGACGACGCTCGCCGCCCTGGCGGACCTGATGGGGATTCCCTACAGCGAACCGGACTCCAAACCCAGGGGGGCGGACAGGAAAAGAATCGTGGAGACCGCTCGGGTGGAGGGCTACGGGATCCTTCCAAACCTCGGCATCGCTGGGAAGGACTATCGTTGGGAGGACCCCGTCCTTCTCGTGCCCATGGAGATGGGCGCGCGGCTCTCCCCGGACTACTGTGCGTCCGAGCTCTTGCTGGAGTTCGCCTGTGCCCTGACGGAACCTGAGGACTTCGCTCAGTTCGAGGCCCTGAGGTTTCGTCTGGACGAGTACTTTGACCTTTCCCCGGACGACCACGCCCGGCTCGCCGCCCTGGCGGAGCTCCTGATCCCCCCCCCCTCGACGCCCAAGTCCTGGGGCGAGGTCCTGTGTTTCTGGCTCCAGGAGGACCAGCGCGCGGTCCTGAGGAACTTCATGACGAACTTTTTGGGGTTTCTTCCCTCGGAACGGCACCCGGGGCTTCTGGACCGACTTTGCATGGCCCTCGAGGTTAAGCCGGACACGCTCCCGCTCCCGGGCGAGAGGCCCGCCACGGAACGGGGAAGGGAGGTCGTGGACATCCTCGTCCCGCTGTTCAAAAACTCGTGATGCAATGTACCTTCCAATACAATCTATCTTCTGACGAGGACACCCTGCTCGTCCCGGACGCCCCGCAGGGTTTCCTGGACGGCCGGAGGGACTTAAAATATCTGTAGGATTGGCGCCCGACTGAAGATTTTCAGACCGTGTTTTTCAAGCCGTTGTGAGGAGGAGTCGCAGCATGTTCGATTACGTGGTTGTCGCCGACGATTACACCGGGGCCGTGGAGACCGCGGCAAAGTTCATGAACGGGGGTTACCGTGCCGCCGTGACCCTGGATTCGGGTTCTCTGGGGTCCCTCAGGAAATACTCCGTCGTCGCCGTCGACACCGAAACCTTTTTTTATTCCCCGGAGCGTGCCGGCAGCAAGATTGAGAACGTTGCACGCGACCTGATGCCCTGGAAGGACAGTACCATCTTCTTCAAACGCGTCGAGCCGGGCCTTCGGGGCAACGTCGGGCCCGAGGTGCAGGTGCTGGCCCGCGAGATGGGGTTCGACACCATCGTCGTCGTGTCCGCCTTCTCCCGCAGCCGCCGGGCCATTGAGGAGGGAACCGTCTACCTGGACAAGCACGAGCGGATGTCGTCCCTTACCGTGACGACCTCGCAGTCCGCCAGCTCGGCCGCAGCCGTTGCCCTGCTCGCCCAGGCGGGGCTGGATCCTCGCGAGATCCCGGCCGACCAGGTCCGATCGGGCAGGACGACGGAGATCGCCGCCAACAAGGGTTGCTATTGCTTCGACGCCGAGAACGACGAGGACCTCAGGATGATCGTGCGGGGCGTCCTGAGGGCCCGGCCCGCCAAAGAGGTGCTCTGGGTGGGGTCCGTCGGGCTCGCCGAGGCCCTGGCCACGGCTCCGAAGCCCTTTGTCTTCGTCGTTGGGACGGCTCACCCGCGGAGCGTGCGCCAGGCGCGCCAGCTTCTGGAAAATGGATTCGTCCAGGCCATTGGCGTCTCGGCCGAAGGGCTTGGGACCGACCGGGTTGCAGAGGCCCGCGTCAGGGCGGCGGACGAGGCGGAGCCGCTGCTCCGCTGCGGGCAGTCCATTCTGCTCATCGCGACGACGGAGGAAAAACGTTTTGTGCGTGGCGAATACCCGAACGGGGACATCGAAGGGTTCATGGACCTGATGGCGGACACGGTCCGCGAGATCATGGGACGCACGAAGATAGGAGGGCTGTGTATCACCGGCGGGGACTGCGCCGTGCGCATTGCCCGGAGGGTCAAGGCGGAGAACGTGGCCCTGGAACGGGAGATCCAGGAGGGGATCACGCTCCTGAGCCTGTCCGGAGGACCCTTCGACGGGCTCCCCTTAATCTCCAAGAGCGGCTCGCTCGGGGGCGAGCGCGCCCTCGTCCACTGCATGGAGTATTTTCTTCACCATAACGAGAACCCCGACACCCTCCCCTGGATGTAGGGACAAGAACAGGTCTGGGGGTCCTGCCCCCAGACCTGGGGTAAGAAATTTCCGTTCCAGACTCCCAAAAACCTGTTGGAAGGCCTATTGGGAAGCCTGTTGGGTGGAGGGCAGCCCCAGCCAGCTCCGAATGCGGGCAATGGCGCTGCGCCGCAGGCGATACACGTGGCTGACGTCCAGGTGCTGCTCGTCAGCCACGGCCCTGGGGTCCTTTCCCTCGAAGAAGAGGGCGGAGACCACCTCCGCCTCACGCCCCCGCAGGCGGGCGATGCTTTCGGCGACATCCAGCCAGTCCTCGTCCCCCGGCGCGGGGACGACCTCGAGCCACTCGTCCGGAACAGGGACCGGGGCACGGCGCTCCGAACGCTCCAGCATATTGAGCATCTGCCCCCGGATCCGATGGCAGGCATAGGTGGCGAACTTCAGGTCCCGGTCGGGGTCGAACCGATCCACGGCCCCGATCATAGCCAACATTCCCTCTTGGACGAGATCCTGCCTCAAGGAGGGGGCTGCATGGATTCGCCCCGCGACCCAAAAGACAAGGGGCCTGTAGGCGACGATCAATTCCTCGCGGGCATTCGCGTCACCGGAACGGCAGAGCGCCCACAGAGCCCTTTCCCTCTCGGGGCTCAGCGAAGCCGATGTTCTCTCCTCCGTTCTCTCCTCCATAGGGCGGACGATCACCTCGTTTCCCGGATCATAGTTGCACCCGTCCGCGCCGAAAACTCTCTCTCATTCCCGGACAGGACCGCTTGAACGGGGCTCCGGAGCGCAAAGGGCCGGGAGTGCGCCGCGATTTTACCATAGGGGCAGAGGGCGCCCTCCGGTATCTCCGGATCCACTTTCAGACGCCCAACGCAGATGCAGGTCGTCGTTCGAGAAGACGAGAGCCGGCCCGTCCGGTCCAAGCTCCACCCCGCTCAGGGAACAGTTGAACACCCTGAGGCGCCAGACGGTATGCGGATCAAGCCCCAGCAGCACCGCGAAGAGCGCCCTGATGATGCCGCCGTGGGTCACGATGGCAAACCGCTCGTGCGGATCCATCAGAATCAACTCGAGGGCCCTCTCCACCCGGTCCCTTATGGCCTCCCAGGTCTCGGCGCCGGGCGGCATGTTGAAGAAGGGATCGCGCATCCAGGCCCGAAACGCACCCCTCTCCTCCCGTTCCACCGCCCGAATGGAGCGTCCCTCCCAGGACCCGAAATGGATCTCCTTCAAGCCATCCAGTATCACGGTCCAGAGCCCGCGAGGCTTTGCCAGGGTCTGCGCCGTACTCAGCGCCCGCTGCAGGGGGCTGGAATAGACTTTTTCCGCGGGCCACTGCGCGAAACGTTCCGCCAGGCGTTCTGCCTGAGCCAGCCCCTCGGCGTTCAGGGGAACATCCGTCTGGCCCTGAAAGCAATAACGCAGGTTCCAATCGGTCTGGCCATGCCGGACCAGCAAGATACGCCTCTTCCAGGATTTGCCCGACACCCGCCCACCTCCTTCGAGGAAACGCAGGACACGTTCCCGTATTTAATTCAGTGTTTCTATTATCACACGTAAAGTATTTATTGACCACCCCCATAGTCAGTGGCTTGGATTTACAATAAAGCCCAACGATATATATGCATCATTGAGAGTTGCTCTCCCGGCCCCTATCTCGAGCTTTTTGCGCGCTTTGCCCGTAAGGGCTGGGATCATTGGGGAAACGAGGATGTGGAACAAAACTCCCTGCGGGATAAGGCTTTAAGGAAGGGTCATGTTCCGGAAACCGCGGAGCTTCTTCTGTTTTCCGAAGAAGCGTGAGAAAACAGAAAAACGCTGAATCACAGGTGTTTGTGCCGTGTCGCTCTCATCATCGCAATCCAGCGTTCGCAGACCTTCAGGCTTTTTTCAGAATGACGTCCTCGCCCTCGCCCTCGCCTAAATATTCGCCCTCCAGGACCGATATGACCTCAAGGCCGATCCGCCCGCAGTTCTCCAGCCGGCAGGGAACGTTCTTGGGGATGAAGATCCCGTCCCCCTCGGGAATGAAGTGCTCCTCGTCTCCGAGGCGCACGCGCGCCGCCCCCTTCACGACGACCCAGTGCTCGACGCTGTGGCAGCGGGGCGGGAAGGATGCCGCCTTGCCCGGCGTCATCACCAAGTGCCGGACCTTGAAGCGTTCCGCCTCGCAGAGGACCCGGTAGGCCCCCCAGGGTCTCGTGCACTCGGAGATCTGGCTGACCTCCCGCCGCCCCTCGGCCTTCAGCCTCCGGACGACGTCGCGCACGCCCTGGGAGGCCCCGCGCCGCGTGACGAAGAGGGCGTCGGGCGAATCGACGACGATGAGGTCCTCGACGTCGCTCAGCACCGTCAGCCGGTTCCGGGAATCCACGAAGCAGTCGGAGGCGTTCCGGAGCGTCACATCCCCGATCGTTGCGTTGCCCCGGTCGTCGCGGTCGGACACCTCGTGCAGCGCGTCCCAGGAGCCGACGTCGGACCAGCCCGCGTCCAGCGGAACCACCGCCACCCTCCGCGCCCGCTCCATGACGGCGCAGTCGAAGGAGACGGGCTCGATGCCCTCGAAGTCCCCGGCCAGCGCCTCCGCTCCCCGCCCCGCTAGGGCGGCCAGGTCCGGGGCCGTCCGCTCGAGCTCCCGCTGGAGAGAGCCGAGGGAGAAGACGAACACGCCGCCGTTCCAGAGATAGGCGCCGCTTCGCAGGTACTCCCGAGCGGTACCCAGGTCGGGTTTTTCCACGAACGCCTCGGCCTCGAACCAGGCTCCTCGCCCCACACCTTTGCGGATGTAGCCGAAACCGGTATCGGGCCGGTCGGGGACGATGCCCAATGTCGCCAGGTATCCCGCGGCCGCGGCCTCCGCCGCGCGCTCCAGGGCCGAGGCGAAGGCGTCCGAGTTCCGGACGATGTGGTCGCTGGGGGTGACGATCACGATGTCCTCGTCCTGCGCGCCCGACTCCCGGAGCGACTCGCAGCCCAACAGGATTGCCGGCGCCGTGCTGCGCATCGTCGGCTCCGTCACGATGAGGTCCTCGAACGGCCCCGCGACCTCCCGGGCCTGATGGGCCACCAGGGAGCCCCACTGGGCTCCGGTCACCGCCCGAAGGTGTTCCACGGGCAGGATGCGCAGCATCCGCACGATCGTCTCCTGGAACAGTGTCCGCGTGCCGGACAGGGCCAGAAACTGTTTGGGTAGGTCCTCACGGGACCTCGGCCATAGCCGCGTTCCGCTTCCTCCCGTGAGGATCAGACCATAAAGTTCGGACATCTCCATCGCTCCCTGCAAATAAACTTAGAAGAGAGTACCTCGTGCCGTTCCGCTCATCGGGCTCGGTACCCTGTGGATTGTATCCCTTTGAAATGGTACAATCAATAAAAGTTTTTTCGATCCGATACCGATAACGATAACGAGTACGACGTGACCTCACCCCACCGAGGCGGGAGCGTTCGGGCGTGATGTGGGCGTCCTATGGGGCGGTTGGACCTCATGGGATGACGAAAGGGGCGGGGAACTTTTATGGGCAGGCTGGCGGTGGTCGCGATCGGGGGAAACTCGCTGATCAAGGATGAGGCTCATAAGACCGTAGCGGATCAGTACGCGGCCATATGTGAGACGGCGGTCCATATCGCGGATATGATGGAGGGCGGCTATGACGTGGTTATCACTCACGGCAATGGCCCTCAAGTGGGGTTTGCCCTGCGGCGTTCGGAGATCGCCGAGCGGATGGAGGGGATACATCCGGTTCCTCTGGTGAACTGCGGCGCGGACACGCAGGGGGCCATAGGATATCAAATCCAACAGGCCATGGGCAACGAGTTCCGGCGGAGGAGGATGGATAAGACCGCCGTAACGGTCGTAACCCAGGTCCTGGTGGATGCGGACGACCCCGCGTTTGGAAAACCCTCGAAACCGATAGGTTCCTTTTTGGGGGAGGATCAGGTGGAACGGGTGCGCCGCGAGCATCCCGACTGGGCTCTGGTCAGCGATGCCGGACGCGGCTACCGCCGGGTGGTGGCCTCCCCGAGGCCGAGGGAGATTATCGAGGCCCCGGTCATCGAGAGCCTGCTGAGCCAGGGGTACTGTCTCATCGCCGTCGGCGGCGGCGGCATCCCCGTGATTCGGCGTCCGGACGGTACCCTCGAGGGGCGGGATGCCGTCATCGACAAGGACTTCGCGTCGAGCCTCCTGGCCTCGCGTCTGAGGGCCGACCTCTTGGTCATCTCCACGGGGGTCCCTCAAGTTTGCGTCAACTTCGGCAGTGCGGACCAGAGGCCACTGAGCCGGGTGACGGCTGCGGAGCTGGAACGTTATGCGGATGAGGGGCATTTCGCGCCGGGCAGTATGCTCCCCAAGATCCAGGCCGTTATTCAGTTTCTGGAGCGCCCCGGCAGGGATGGGCGACGCGCCGTCATCACGGATCCTCAGTCCTTGGGCAGAGCCGTGGCGGATAGGGCGGGGACGCACGTAGTGCTCTGATCCCTCACCAAGGGCTCCGGGAGCGTTTTTGTTGTGTCGTTGAGTCAGGAGGCGGAGGTTCTCGATTACGATGGCTAAAAAAAGGTTTGGAGACATTTTGCTTGAGGCTCGCATGGTCACGCCCGAGGAGCTGGAGCGGGGGCTGAGCGCTAAGGCCGTGGACTCGGACAAGCGTTTGGGGGCTATCCTGGTGGGCCTGGGGATTCTGACGGAGCGCCAGGTCACGGAGGCCCTGGGGCTCCAGTTCATGTTGCCCGTGGTCGATGTGCAGGATTACGTGACCAACGAGTCAACCCAAAACATCCTGCCGTTGGACCTCCTGGAGCGCTTGAACGCTTTTCCCCTGGAGTTCCAGGATCGCGGGTCGGTGTTGCTCGTAGCGGTCTCGGACCCCCTGGACACGGGGACCCAGGAGGAATTGCGCAGGGCGGCCTCGCTGGACCTTCGCTTCGCCCTGGCTCCGGCCGAGGAGATCCGCGGGGCGAATCTGGCCCTTCAAAGCCTGTTGGCCCCCGTCGCGGCCGCTCAGCCGCCCGTTGCGCCCGCTCAGCCGCCTGTCGCGCCCGCTCAACCAGCCGTTGCGCCCGCTCAACCGGCCGTTGCGCCCGCACAGCCGCCTGTCGCGCCCGCTCAGCCGCCTGTCGCGGCCGCTCAACCGCCCGTTGCGCCCGTTCAGCCTCCTGTTGCGCCCGCTCAACCGCCTGTTGCGCCCGCTCAGCCGGCCGTTGCGCCTGTGCAGCCGGCCGTTGCGCCCGCTC